>SLED01000143.1 GCA_007124945.1 Salinibacteraceae bacterium
ACCCTGTGTAGCACGGAGCTAAGATTCCAGGAGGGAGACGAGGATGTGTAAACGGATTTGGATCGTAGTTTTCGGACCGGCACTCGTATCTAGTCCCGGAATAAGCGATAAGGCCGGGGCCGGCGTCCCGACAGCGCACGGGCTTTCGCTACCGTTTCAGCCGGCGTTCGCGCACCTCCTCGATGCGCCTGATGCCGGAGGCAGCGCAGGCATCCAGAAAGGCGGCGATCTTGTGCGCCCGAGGTGAGAGTTCCGGGTGGCGGTCTATGTGGGTCCAGCCCTCAGTGCCACGCAACGCAATCTGTTCGACTACGCGGGAGTAACCGTTTGCACCGCCGCCAACGGATATCGGTATGAAGAGCTCAAAGATGTCAAAGGCGGCAGGTGGAACGGCATTATCGTCCACCAGCTGTCTGCGTGCCCCCGCCAGATCATCTGCGTGCAGATTTGCAACCAGGCGCGCTCCCTCGACTCCGCGCTGCATAAAGGTCCGCAGGTCCTCGCCCCAGATGTAGCCCTCATAGGAAGCCGGGCTTAGCTCGTAGGCTACCAGACATGCCCCCGAGCCGGCCTGTCGCCAGGCAGAACTGCCGCTGAGGGTAACGTGGACCGTTTCATCGGCCGGGATCATGGTCAGTAACGCTCCCATGATCGCGGTCTTTCCGGCGCCGCCAGGAAATGCCCCTACCAGAAATGACGCACCGTTCTCCAGCTGTTCTGTCAGCCAGGCCGCCTGTGCGGAGGTAAGCGTATCGGCTTCAATCAGATCAACAAGGCTGAGCATCCGCCCGCCACGCTGGTTGCTGCGTTTGACAACTTCGATCACTCTGTCAGACATACCTCCCCCCAAGTCCGCGTGGGGCTCAATCAGTGTAGCCGGCTCTCTCCGATTGGGCAATCATGTGCCGGCCTTCAGGTCCCACCGTCCGAAACTGCGCCTAATCGAACCGCGGACACGGACGGTCTTGTCCAGCGGACTCTCGTCCACCGAAGTTGTCTGCAGTGTGCCTCTCGGCATTGCCCTGCCGCGGCCCTCGTTGTACAGTGGCTGCGCCTGGGCGCAGCAAGCGAACGGCATCCGCACCTCTTCCGGCAGCTTCCCGCTGCGGTAGCACTGGTGTTCGCGGTGCGCTCGCTGTGCGCGGGAAGGGGGCAACAGCAATGATGAACAGAAGGGCCATAATACTCATGTCCTTTCCCGCGCGAATATAACAATAAGTGGGCGCACGACATCTCAGTTCAGAAAGTGCCAAATCTATTGAGGGAATGAGCATATGGTGCCATTCTGACAGTAGCATACACTAGCAGCACTGGAGGTACCCTATGAGTTCGTCCCCCCCTCTCTCGCCGCGCTGCGCGAGCAACGCGCCACGCTGCTCGCTGAGATCTCCGCTATCGAAGAGTTCCGTCCCGGCTCGCTTGTTGAGCGCTATCGAAAGTGCGGCAAGCCGAACTGTCACTGCGCCGGTGAAGGCGAGCGCGGTCACGGGCCAAGCTGGTCGTTGACCCGCGGCCTACAGGGAAAGACCGTAACAAAGGTCATTCCCGCCGATTGCGTCGATGAGACGCGCAAGCAGATCGACCGCTACCGGAAGCTACAACGGCTTATGCAGGAGTATACCGAGCTCAACGTGAAGCTCTGCGACGCGCTCATAGAGCGCTCCCGAGACGAATCCGACAGCCCTGAGGGGGCTCGCAAAGGGGGCTCTACGCAGAACTCGGGAAACAGATGGAAGGCGAGCTCACCTCGTTGGTGAGCCATTTTGCAGGTGAGCAGGCGGTGCAGTTCGAGGCGCTTGAGCTCGAGCGCGCCTATTACCATTGCAGCAAGTGCGGGCATGGGTTTTTCCCCCGCGATCAAGCCCTGCATATCGGCAACGGTTCGCTCTCCGAAGGGGTGCTGCGCATGATCGGCACGACAGCCTCGCTGGTGAGCTTCGCCGAGACCGAGGAGCTGTTACGTACCCTCTCCGGCGTACAGGTAGAGGCAAAGCAGGTAGAGCGAGCTTCCGAAGCATTGGGACGCGAGATCGACGCTGATGAGCGTGCGGTGATAGATCCCGGTATACCGACGAGCATCACCATGTACTTGGGTATCGACGCATCGACTGTTTCTGAATTGTGTGTCCGGCTTAAGGGGTGTACAATGTGGCATTGACTTTCAACTATGCCTCTGCAGCAACACAGGGGGTATGGGTATGTCCGACATTGAGGAAGATGTTACACTCCAGGTCTCCGGTCTGGGTGTGGAGTTGCAGAGCAAAGGGCTGTTCGGACGCCGGAAGTGCATTCGCGTCACCGGAACGGTGAAGAGCGATCGCGAGCGCGAAAAGATAGGCCGCATCGCTTCGCATCACGCGGGCAATGCGTACGAGGTAGTGAACGAGACAAGCCTGAGGCAAAAGCCGCAGCCGGTTTAATGCGCCGTCGCAGGGCGAACTCTCAAGAGGTCTCAAGACACTCAAGACAATAGAGGTCCCCGTGTTTCAGGGCATCTGAACTCCGCAGGTCTCGCCCGTGACCGTACGTAACGCTCGAGCCTCTGCCAGACCTCGCAGAAAGGGAAAGCCGCACCCAAGCCTCGGCGGTACGGTTGCCATTCGAAACGGAATCCGGCGATACTACGGCCATGAGTAACGGTCTGCAGATTCGCCATGAGCGGCCGGCACGCAGGTTCGCGGCCAGGCTCGACGGGCTCATCGCCTACCTATCCTATGAAGAGCGTGGTGACAACGTGCTCGAGTATGCACAGGTGTATGTTCCGCCGGAACAGCGGGAACGCGGAGTCGCCGCAGAGATCACCCGTGCCGCGCTCGAGTATGCGCGTGAGAACGGCTATTCGGTTATCCCGAGCTGCTCCTACGTGGCCGCTTTCGTCCGGCGCCACCGCGAGTACGACGACATTCTGACCCGTTGAGAGGCCGGCAGCGGACTTCTGCAAGAGCAAGGAAATTTGGCATCGCTTCGCGCTCTAGTTGTTTCGTTCCCTTGAGTACCGCCTCGTGCGAGAGGTATCAGCTGTGAGGGCCCCGGCTATAGTTGGTGCCACGGCACTGCTCAACGGCCGGACCCTGTTAATTCGCGACGGAGCAATATACAGTCGCTTCTTTCTTGCCGTCACGACCGTCGCCATGGACTTTCTGGAGCTGGAGCGCGAGTTCCGCAGAATACGCGCCCGCAGCGCATCACTCTCGGAGATAGACAGGAGCAGATTGCACCGTATTCTG
>SLED01000337.1 GCA_007124945.1 Salinibacteraceae bacterium
AGCGATCCTGGCGTCGGCGCAGCCGCACATCGAAGCGGGCGTTCTCGTGGAAGCGCCAGTAGTAGCGGACTTCCGCCATAGCGCTGTTCGGGCGAAAGTCGGTCGAGATCAGCCAGGCCGGGCTCGTCAGTGCGGTCTCCAGGGCCACGGTATGCGCACCACCAAGGTCCCGAAGATTCACTGATGCCTGCGCAGCGAACGGCTCCACCGTGGCAGAGGGCGGCAGGCCCAGCGTGGCAGCCGAGGGCCGCGTTGGCACCCAGCCCAGCTCCGCCGCAAACGCGAGCGAGGCCTCGGAGCCAACAGGTGTGGACGTCATCCCCTGCGCCGACAGAGCCACATAGGCGCCGGTAGCGCCCCCGTCCAGCGGACGGGCCGATGGCAGCACACTCACCTGCACAGCCCGATGCACAATCGGTCCCCATGCCGCCGCCGTCTCCAGCACCCCGAACCATCCAACACGGCTGCCCGTGCTGCTGAAGTCAAGTGGTGTGCGGAAGGCGGTGGTTGGGATTTCAGGCGTATGGAAAACTGCTATATGCGCTGCCGTTTCACTGGTAAGCGCCCGGCGCACGTGCGCCCCATCCACCCACTGCACAGAAATGTTGGTTCCATCGTTGCGCTGCAGGCCACGTCCCATCATATCAGGCAGGCCGAACCCGAGGCGCAGCCGCCCGGCATCCACGCGCCACCGGTCGGTCGGCTCATAGCGAACGCGGAGAAGGTCGATCCCGATATCGCCCGCGGTGAAGCCGCCGGCACCCGGGGTGTAGCCCGGTCCACGTAGACGCCAACGGTCTTGCGCTGAAGAAAACCTCGCGGCACCCTGCGAACGGACGCTCCACCGAGAGGCCGGTATCCACGTCGCTCCCACGCGAAGCCGGCCCTGCAGCGTGCGCACATCCGCAAACGAGCCATCGCGCTGCTCACCCCATGTGCCGTAGTAGCCGGCGCGCAGGTGAGCGTCTGGAGCCAACGTCCCCTGAGCGGCCACACAATTCGCCAGCCCCACGGCCCAGCAGGCAAGCCACCCAACCACGCCGATACCTATGCGAAAATCCATACGCCTCTCATCCCCAAAAATCCGGTTGGCTGGTAACGTAGGCGCGCTGCGCTAAGGATGCAAGGGAAATGATATCCAAGATCGATCAGTAGTGGAAACACCCGCACCCGATTTCTCAAAGACCTCCAATACAACATTATCGCCGCTTTCCAGCGCCCTCCCATACACCACCGCCCGGCCTCTCCAGTGAAAGACCGGGCGGAAATAAACGCATTCTCCAGTGCGCGCGACGCTACCATGACCAGAGCCATGGGCACTTAGGTCGTCATGTCGTAGATGGTAAGAGGGCACATGCACCAACGCCTACCACAGAAATTTACTCCGCGGTAGGCGCTCGGTGTCATGGACTATTCTTCCTGCGGCGTGCGGGTGCGGCGCCATGCGGCACCGGCCAGGCCGAGCGCAAGCAGCGCCGGGAGGAGCGACCACATCACAGCAGCCGGAATACCATCGCCATCAACAGGGGTCACAATCACCTTACCCTGCATGTACGGATGCGGCGTGCACAGGTAGTTGTACTCTCCGGCCTCTTCGAAGGTGAAGCTCCAGCTTTCCGCGTGGTCAAGCATCGGCGAGCCGAAGCGCTCCGGACCGCTGGTAGCAGCTACATTATGCTGGCCTGACTGCTCACCCTCCATGGCTGTGAAGACATCCTCGTTGATCCAGGTAACCGTCGTACCCTCCTCTATCTCGATGATCTTCGGAGAGTACGAGTTGCCCTTAATCTCAACGACTACCTCATCGGTGTCGCTGCCATAGGTAACGGGGCGGTCGACATCTTCAGAGCCGGGCTTGAACGGGGAGATCACGCGCTGGGCGTCGGCCTTCATCGCCTCCAGCTCCTCTTCCGAATACTTCGGCCCTTCGGCAGTCACCGTTTTCGGTGTGTCAGCATCGCGATCAGCAACGATGGCTCCGATGGCCCCCGTACTGGTAGACCCAACCGCGTGCGAGAGCATCGTGTAGGCTCCTTCATCCGGTGGAACGCGAAACTCGATCACCCAGGAATCGGACGGTCCCGCGGTTACCGTCTGGCCACCCGGCATGCGCGCTTCGGGATGCCCCTGCCAGTACACGTAATCCCAGATGATGCCCACGAAGTGCAGCGTGGAAAGCAGGTTCGGGCCGACGTTCAGGAAGTACAGCCTTACGTAGTCACCGGGCTGCGCATGAATCGGATTGTTGGCATAACGGAAAATCTCGCCGTTGAAGGTGACGTAGCGCGGATTTTCTTCGACGGCGTCCTTACCGCTGGTGTAGAGCTCGTTCTGCACCACGTACATCTCCAGATCCGGACCGTGACCGAGTTCCTCTTCAAGCTTGTACTGCTGGTCCTTCGGCTCTACCACCATCATGCCGTACTGACCGAACATCACATGCATCGGAATGGCGTGGCCTCCGGGTGCACAGTGATACATGAAAACGCCGGGATAGACCGCTTTGAAGACCACACTCTCCGACTCACCCGGTCCGATATCAGCCAGATACTTTGACGTTTGCGTGTATGCCGCATGGATGGATGCCCCGTGCACGTGCGAGCCGTTATTCTCCACAACGATCTCCACGATGTCGCCCTCGGTTACCCGCAGCGTGGGTCCCGGGACTTTACCGTTGGTGCGGAATCCATCGTACATGACCCCACTACCTATGGCTGCAAGACCTTCGTCCAGGGTAATAGTGAAGGTGGTATCCGGCTCCGTATCCTGGGGGACGTAACCGGTAGCCGGCGTGTTGGCAAGCCCCTCGTCTCTTCGCATTATCTCGATGAACTCATCCTCCGGCTCGAAGCCTTCCGGCTGCATCGAAGCATGGCTTACCTCGGAAACAAGCGCCTCGCCTGCATCCAACACCGCCTGTTGAAACGCAGCATCCTCAGAAACGGCGTTCTGCTGGGCTGCAGAAGAAACTCCCGCCTCTTGTGCCAGAGAAGTTGACGTCGCGGCACTCAGCAAGAATGCCAGTGCGATTAGTGATATCCAGAACTGTGATGACTTGACATGCATGACTCCTCCTTAACCGATGAATACACGAGCTCAAGGGTTTGGGACCTTTTGCTCTTAAATAGAAATAGCTGCAGTCGTTCGCTTGGGACGACTCACTATATGGTATAATGGATCGCCGCCACTGTTGGGCCCATCAGTGAACGGAT
>SLED01000314.1 GCA_007124945.1 Salinibacteraceae bacterium
AGATCAACGACGCCAGCGGTACCGAGCTTGTCCGCCTGCTCTACTTGATGCGACAGGAAATCATGCTGCTGGAAGGGCGACGCCTCCACGACCTGGGCATGCGCTTCCCAATGATGCTGACCGAAATCGAGCAAAATGCCAGTATCGCGGTGGGTGATCCCGGCACGGAGATGGTCATTCCGGCCTACATCCCGCCGAGCAATGAGCTCGACCTGTATGAGCCGGTTGTCATCTATGATGGCGACGAGCTGATAGAGGACCAGATCACGATGCTGCACGATATGAATCGTGTGCTGGCCGAACAGCGTGGGTTGTTGGTCTCCAACCCGGACGTGCCCTAACACGTCATCGCAGCCACCTAACGGCGCCCGTCTCCTTCCTGGGGGCGGGCGTTTTCTTTTGGCCCTCTCCCAGGCCGCCTCCCCTACAAACCGACAAGCGCCAGATCGATATGCTCGGCGAGCCAATCGGCATGTCTCTGAACCCGCTGGATGTTCTGCTTCGGTACATCCCCGGTCACAACCCCGTTCTCGTCCAGCATAAGGCGCCTGTCACCTGAAGAGTGCCAGAGGGCCTCTCCTGCAAGCGAGCGAAGGCCGCCCTCCGGTAGCTCTACGCCCATCGACCGGTACATCTGCCGCTGCACCCACGCATACTCCTCAATCGAAAACTGCTGGCGATTCAGGGCCGCCACCTGGGACTGCTTCGCTCGCACGAGCCCATCGCGGACCTTTGCAACGACGGCACCAAGATCACGCACGCCCCATTCCCCATCCGATCCGATCCGGCGCGCCGACTGCTCTACCTCCGACCAGGTATCGCCCATCGCGTTGCGCACTTCTCTGCGCACCTCCTCCTGCACGGCACGATATCGGGCTATCTGGCGCTCGGTAAGCAGCGTATCCTCCGGTGGCTCAAACGCGGACTGATTCTCCACGTCCTGATTCAGCTCCGACCACGTACTTGCGACCTCGTGAAGCGGCGCCACGTACGGTTTGTACACGTACGTATAGCCCAGCCCGATCGCCGTCAGGGCCACTATGCACAAAAGGAGTAAGAGCGTCCGCATCGAGCTCTGCACGCTTCCGTTACAGTTTACACCCATTTTACGCCCATTCTCCGATAGGATCCTCCCTGATGTCCTCCACTCCATGCGACGACTTTCTGCGATGGGCGCTGCCTGAGCTGCGGATGCAGTGGCCGCCTTTTCGCCGCGTAAGGCGTCAGGTGTGCCGGCGTATCACAGCCCGCATGGCCGCTCTGAATCTCCGCTCGTTTGCCGAATATAGAGCCTATCTGGAACAGCATGAAGAGGAGTGGGAGCGGCTGGACACCTGCTGCCGGATAACCATCTCCAGGATGTACCGCGACGCGCCAGTCTTCGACGCCATCCGGCAATGGCTTCCCGGAGCGGCCGAGCGCTCCAGCAAACCGCTTCGGATATGGAGTGCCGGCGCAGCCTCGGGCGAAGAGCCCTACACACTCGCTATTCTCTGTAGAGAATCGCTACCGGCCAACCAGGCCGACGAGGTGCAGATCTACGCCTCCGAAGCAGATCCGCATCTGATCAAAAGAGCACGCCGCGCACGCTACGCGGAAGAAACGCTTAAAGAACTTCCGACCGAGTGGCGCCAGAACGCATTCGTCAGGCGAGCTGACGGGGATGAGCCCTACCAGCTCCACGAGTCCTACCGGCAGATGGTAGTTTTCCGGAACGAGGATATCCGACATTCCATGCCTCCCGGTCCCTTCGACCTTATCCTCTGCCGCTATGTGCTGATGTATTTTGACGAGCAATTGCAGCTGCAGCTTCTCTCCCGAATCAGCGAATGCATTAAACCCGGCGGCCTGCTTGTCCTAGGAAAGCGCGACCCGGAGCCAATTGATGACCTCCCGCTAAAACCAATCGACCGGGCGCTACGGATCTACCGGCGGATGGCAACAGCGGGCCCTCGGACGCCAGAGGTATGGCCGGATTAACCCAATCCCCCGTAGCGACGCGGCGTGCTGTGTCGACAATGCTGCGTCTGCGCAAACCGTAGCCCAGATGCAGCAACTGTGAACGCCTTTACTCGTTACAGCAGGGCGTATTTGCCTGAATATCGTGCCCCCCACCGAGCCCCAAACACGTCCAATGAACAAACGGGCTGTCAAGAAAGTGAGCTTTGAGAACGCGGG
The DNA here is from genome assembly GCA_007124945.1 of Salinibacteraceae bacterium. Lineage (GTDB taxonomy): Bacteria > Bacteroidota > Rhodothermia > Rhodothermales > Salinibacteraceae > Tc-Br11-B2g6-7. The sequence goes on from SLED01000314.1 coordinate 2,179, forward strand.
TAACGATGCCGACTATTGGCGCTCGCGCCCGCCCCAGGAGCGACTTCGCACGCTCACGACTATCCGATGCGAATACCACGACTGGCCTGAGGAGTTTTCCGAGCATGACCATCGCCCCCGACTTCAGAGAGTTTGCCGCGTGCTTAAACGCTCATGAGGTGCGCTACCTCATCGTTGGAGGCTACGCCATTGCCTATCATGGGCATCCGCGGTACACGAAGGGCTTGGATGTGTGGATTGAGCGCACCTCGGAGAACGTCCGGCGCCTCCTGCAAGCACTGGAGGATTTCCGCTTCGGCTCGGTGGGGTTGGAGGACACGGACTTTCTGGAGCCGGAGCAGATCATCCAACTGGGATATCCGCCCCTACGAATCGATCTGCTGACGAGTTTGACAGGTGTGGTTTTTGAAGAATGCTACGATGAGCGCGAGAGGCTGGACGTAGAAGGCGTACAGCTATCGTTTATTGGGCTGGAGGGACTGCGCGCGAACAGGCGTGCGACTGGTCGGCATCAGGACCTGGCAGACCTGGAGAATCTTGAGTGAGCGGGCGCGGGACCTCCATAGCTGAGACGTCATGCATCCCAGTTGGGGAGGTGCGTTACCACACAGGACAGACGGAACGAGGTGGGTGGCACTGCGCCGAGGAAAGCGCCGTGTTTCGTCTTCGGGCGCTGGGCGCCCTGCGCTCAGCACACCGTGGGGGCTATGCCGCGAATAACTACGGCGGGGGCACGTGCCGAGCAGCAACAGACGGCAGCCGCCCTTCTCATCATCGCCGTGAGTAGCAAAAGCCGACCTCAAACCGTGACCGTACCGTCGGCCGGCCGGTCGACGGTACCGGGTTCATTCCGGAACGGGGTCCTCCTCAGCCTGCCAGCGCATCTAACAGGATCTCCGCTGGATGCAGTGCCTTGCGTTCAGTAGTATCTTCGATCTGGCTTCGGCACGAAAATCCGGAGGCCACAACGATCGTCTCGGAACCGGCATCGCGGACGGCTGGGGCCAGGCGCCACTCCGCCATTTTCAGTGAGATGTCGTGATGCTCGCGCTCATACCCGAACGAACCCGCCATTCCACAGCAGCTCGTATCGAGCGTGCGAACGCTGTAACCCGGCGGCAACTGTAGAATTCGCTCCGACGGGCCCGTACCGACGAGCGCCTTCTGATGGCAGTGCCCGTGAAGCAGGAGCGTGCGATCCTCCGTCGTCCAGTTGAGATGGTCGAGCCGGCCTGCTTCGGCCTCCCGTGCCAGAAACGATTCGAAGGTAAGCGCCGACCCTGACAGCTCCTGCGCACGCAAATCACCCGGAAGCAGATCTCTGAACTCATCCGCAAGTGTGAGAATACAGCTGGGCTCCAACCCTACAATGGGCAGCCCGCGCTGCACGTAATCCTGCAGATGATCGACCACGGTTAGCGCCTGATGCTGCGCTTTGGTGATGAACCCCTTCGAAAAATACGTACGCCCGCAGCACAGCGGCGCCTCCGGGATGATCACCTCGTAGCCCGCCTTCTCCAGAAACGAAGCCGCCGCCGTGGCGGTGTCGGGGCGATGACAGTTGTTGAATGTGTCCGCAAAGAAGACCAGCTTCCGGTCGTGCTGGGCTTTGCGCGATGGCTTGAACGTTTGACTGAAGGTGTGCCGTGCAAATTCAGGAAGCTTCCGGCGATTGCTGATGCCAAGCGTGCGGCTAAGCACCCACCGAAACGGGCCAAACTGGTTTACTTTGTTAGCTATCGGAGCAAGCACCGAGCCCGCGACAGCGCGCGCCAGGCGTGGCTGCTCGGCAAAGAATCGTGTTCGCAGTGGTGGCCGTTCGGTTTTCCATATTTTGGCCAGCCACTCGGTTTTCATCTTGGCCATATCCACATTCGACGGGCACTCCGTCTTGCAGGCCTTGCACTGGATGCACAGATCCATCACCTCGCGCATGCGCTCACCGGTCAGCTCTTCGCGAGGAAGCAGGCCGGACATGGCTGCGCGGAGTGCGTTGGCGCGGCCGCGCGTTGAGTGCTCCTCTTCACGTGTGACCATGAAGCTCGGGCACATGGTGCCGGAATCGAGCTTGCGGCAGGCACCGTTTCCGTTGCAGAGCTCCACCGAGCGGGCGAACCCTCCGTCATCGGACCAGTCGAGCTCCTCAAGCACCGGGATAGTTTTGTAGGACGGTCCCATGCGCAGGTGCTCGTCCGCGGCGGGCGTATCGATAATCTTGCCCGGATTGAGGATGCCCTGCGGGTCGAAGAGCTCTTTCAACTCGCGATACACGTCGCACAGCTCAGTGCCCAGAAACTCCTCGTTGAGCCAGCCCCTGACGATGCCGTCGCCATGTTCTGACGCTATCGCTCCGCCATACTGCGCCACGAGTTGCATGGACGCCCGGCTTATATCCCTCAGCTTTTGCGCACCCTCCTCCGTCTTGGTGTTGACGAACGGACGAACGTGCAGGCAACCCGCCGAGGCGTGCGCGTAGTAGACCGCCTTCGTGTCCAGCTCCTGCAGCATCGCATCCAGATCCCGGATGTAGTCGGCCAGGTGCTCCACCGGCACGGACGCATCCTCTATGACCGCAACGGGCTTGAAATCCCCTTTCACGCCCATCACCAGCCCAAGCCCTTCCTTTCTCACCGTCCAGATGTCCGCAATCCTTCCGGCATCCTTGGTAGCTACCGTTGCATAGCTCTCGCCCGCCGACTGTAGCGTTTGCTCCAGCTCGTGCAGCTTTTGGTCGAGCTCCTTTTCCGTCTCGCCAAAATATTCCGTAATGAGCACCGCCGCCGGTGACCCTTGCACAAAGGACATGCGGTGGCCAAAGCCGGGCGCGTTGCGGGCGTGTTTGATCGCGGTGCCGTCGAACAGCTCCACAGCTGACGGGTCGGTTTTAAGAATGGTACGCACCGAGCGAAGCGCTTCGTCGCGCGTCTCGTAGTGCACCACCGCAACCGCCGTCTGCGTCGGGCGGGGAACGAGGCCAAGTTTTATCTCGGTGGTGAAGGCGAGCGTGCCTTCACTGCCACACAGCAGCTGTGCCGGATTCCGGATGTCGTTGTCACCATCGCCAGGCAGCAGCCGTTCGAGGCGATAGCCGCTATTGATGCGCCAGTGCTTGGGCGTATCTCGCTCGATCACGTGCGCGTGATTGCGCAGCAGCTGATCGAGCCCGAAAAACAGGTCTCCCTCGCGACCCGGACTATCGGTCCGCGCCTTCCACTCCTCCTGATCCATGGCCGAAAACGTGACGGAGGAGCCATCAGCCAAAAAGGCCGTGATCTCCTGCACGTGGTCGATCATATTGCCGTAGAGGATGGAGTGCGTTCCCGTGGCATTGTTGCCAACCATCCCCCCCAGAGTGGCCCGGTTTCCGCTTGACGGGTCTGGCCCCACCATCAATCCGTGCGGTTTGAGCACTTGGTTTAGTCGATCGAGCGTTATACCCGGCTGTACACGCACCCAGCGTTCCTTCGCATTCAGTTCCAAGACCTGATCGAGGTACTTAGAGCAGTCGATGACCAGCGCCTCAGCAACCGTTTGCCCTGAGAGCGAGGATCCACCACCCCGCGGAAGTACCGGAATCTGCCGCTGCGCGCACGCCTCGATGGCCGCCTGCACGTCCTCCACGGTACGAGGCAACAGCACACCCAGCGGCCGCATCTGATACAGGCTGGCGTCGGTGGCGTAGAGCGCTGTGGTCATCTCATCAAAGCGCAGATCCCCCTCGATTTGCGACTTCAGATCCTGCGCCAGACCACGAAGGTGCTCGGAAGTGGAAGATGTTAACATTACCTCTGCGGTGGCAGTGAAAATCGCGGGCGAGCGCTGTGGGCTGAAGGCCGTTGAATTTTACGTTGCACCTGCACTACTTGCAAGCATCGGGAGGACCTATCGGTCGTGTTACGATTGAGCTGAAGCGCTCGTCCCGAGCGTAATCTCTCGCTCATCTCCGCCGCGATGCTGTAGTGACAGATGAATGGTGGAAGAGGGAAGCAGTGGCACGAGCCGCTCCGGCCACTCGATGATGCACACGCCATCTCTCCGGAAATACTCGTCGATGCCAAGCGCCTCAAACTCACGTGGGCTCCGGGTGCGGTAACCGTCGATGTGGTAGACGGGCAGGCATCCTTCGTATTCATGGATCAGCGTGAAGGTCGGGCTGCTAACCGCGGTTTCGTCTACGCCCAGGCCCGACGCGATGCCCTTGGTAAGCTGCGTCTTTCCGGCTCCCAGCTCTCCGTGGAGCGCAAGCACGTCGCCGGCGTCAAGCTCCTCGGCCAGGCGGTGCCCGACGGCACGCGTTTCGTTCTCGGATGAGGTGACAACCGGCAGGATACCCTTAAATCGCTCCCTGATGGATGTGCTTTGCGTTTGCTCGCGCGCCATCATTACCCTTTGGGTCTCATCGTTATAACGGGAAGAATCATCTCTTCCATGGAGGCCCCACCATGCTGCAGCGTATCATTGTACAGCTCTACGTACTTGTTGTAATTGGTCGGGTAGACGAAGTAGTAATCCTCCTTTGCGATGATGTAATTCGTCATCATTGAGTTTTTCGGAAGGCCGAAGGGCTCCGGATCCTCGATGAAGATGGCGTGCCGCTCATCGGCTTTCAGGTTACGGCCGTACTTGTAGCGAAGAGCGGTGGAGGTGTGGCGGTCGCCAATCACCTTGGTGGGGTGCAGGCTCCGGATGATACCGTGATCGGTGGTGAGCACGATGGTGCAGTCCTTTTCGGCCAGATCCTTAAAGGCATCCAGCAGCCACGAGTGTTCAAACCAGGTGCGCGTGAGCGCGCGGTACGCCCGTTCGTCCGGCGCCAGCTCCTTCAGCACGGCGGACTCGGAGCGGCTGTGCGCGAGGATATCCACAAAGTTGATGACGACGGCGCTGAGGTTGTGCTGAAGCAGTGCACTGACATTCTTTGCAAACGCCTGGCCCTCCTCTTTACCGAGCAGCTTTTCATATCGGATCCGCACATCATCGGTGAACTTGCGCCGCATGAGGCTCTTCAGGAATTCCTCTTCGTGCCGATTGCGGCTGTGCTCGTCATCCTCGCCCTCTTCCCAGATGCGCGGATGGCGGGCAGCAATATCGCGCGGCAGCAGTCCGCTGAAAATGGCGTTTCGAGCATAAGGCGTAGCTGTTGGAAGGATGCCGTAATGGAACGCCTTGTCCATCGCAAAATACGGGAAGAGCGTCTCCTCCAGTGCCAGCCACTGATCGTAGCGCATGCAGTCGATCAGAAAGAAGATGACAGGCTTGTCCTTGCTCATCTGCGGAATGACGAACTCCGGGATGAGTTCGTGCGAGAGGATCGGCCGATCGGCCTGCTTATCTCCCGAGTCACAGGCTTCAATCCAGTACGGGTACTCGTTCTCCACAAACTCGCCGAACACCCGATTGGCTTCGGAAAACTGGTCGCTCAAAATCTGCCGGGCTCCCTCATCGCCTTCCAGCTCAATATCGTATTTGACGAGCTCGGTGTAGAGATCCACCCATTCTGTGTGCGAGAGGCGCTGATTTAGCTCCTGGGAGATCTTGGCGAACGACTGCATGTAGCGCTGCGAGGTCTTTTCCGCGCGAAGCCGGCTGCGCTCCAGTAGTCGCTTACAGGTGAGCAGTATCTGCGACGGATTGACGGGCTTGGTAAGATAATCGGAGATCTGCCCGCCGAGCGCCTCCTCCATCAAGTCCTCTTCTTCGCTCTTCGTTACCAGCACCACCGGCACCTCAGGCGACACCTCTTTGATGGCGCTGAGGGTATCCAGCCCGCCCATTCCCGGCATTTGTTCATCGAGCAGGATGATGTCGAAATCCGTCTGCTTTACTTTCTCGACAGCGTCAGAGCCGTTCGACACGCTATCTACGGCATAGCCCTTGTTCTCGAGAAGCAAGATGTGCGGCTTGAGCAGATCGATCTCGTCATCGACCCAGAGAATGTGCGGAGGGGTGGCCATGATGCAGCTTGATTGATGGTGACTGTTGTTGGAAGGGAACAGGCGTGGCGGGCATCTGGCACTCTCACCAGGGTAGAAGCGATAACGAGGTTATCAGGGTAAGCGTTGCACGAACGGCGGGTGGCTTCGTGAACCAGCAGCGTTCGTTACAACTCGAAGGGCAAAGCAAGCACCACGTTCGTGCAGCCTTCGACCGAGACGTTTCGCACAGGAAGCACAGTGCGAGGCTGAAAAGAGACGGACCCAGACCGCGACGGGTGATTAGACGCTCACAGCCAGTGTGACGGCCACCAGCACAACCGACAGGCCGGCGAAGAACCACACCCAGCGCTGCAGTGCTGTCGGCACCGGGGCGTCCTCTGCCTCACGCCGGCGCTGCATCGCCAGCGTCATGAAGTAACCGGTCATGGCGCCCATCGTAGCAGCACGCAGCAGGGTAGCCTGTAGAATCGCAATCGTACCCAGGACGAAACAGGCTAATGCAGCAGCAAAAAGAAGCTTGTAGCGCATCGCGTAGGCAAGCGGTGAGATTTAGCGAGTTGGCTCCCAAATGTACGTCCCGTCCCGATCGATATAGCCGTACCGGTCGTCTACCTGAACAAGAGCGATGCCGCCGCGGAAATCCCAGGCGTGGTCAAACCTCGGCTCTACCAACCAGGAACCCGACGTGTCGATGTATCCCCACTGCCCGTCTAAACGAACGCGTGCTCGCCCATCGCGAAAGTGCCAGGCCCGGTCGAATTGCGGCTCGATCACCACATCACCGTCTTCATTGCGAAAGCCGTAGGTGCCCTCGCTCCGTACCAGCCCAAAAGCCTGTGGGCGTTCCTCGTGCTGTTTTTCGAGAGCGCTGGGGCTCAAACGGAATTCGGTTTCCACGATGGTCTCGCCCGTAACGTCAACGTACTTCCACTGATCATCCTTCTTTACCGGCGCCAGCCCCCCTGAAAAATACCAGGCATCATCGAACTCCGCGTCGATGCGGAGATCCCCGTCAATATCTATAAAGCCGTATCGTCCATCGATCTGAACCAGCGCCATGTTCTCGGAAAACGGCCAGGCCATCTCGAAGCGCGGCTCAACCATTAGCTCTCCCTCCCGGTCAATGTAGCCCCACTGGCCGTCGACTGAAACGGGCAGGAGTGGAGGCGCTGTGGTTTCGGCAGGTACCTCTACCGGCCCCTCATCCTCCGGAGCGCAGGAGACGAACAGAAAAAGCGCAGCAACAGCGATGGGTAACAAACGCATAGGGGTAGCAAAATGGATGGTGATCAGGCCTCGGGGGTGCGCCGGGGTTCCTCGGTTGCCGCGTCGGCAGGTGCGCCATCTCCGGCATCGAGGGCTTCCTGTTCGGCGGTCTCAGCCGGACGACCGCTCATCCGCCCGGCGAGATGATCGCGAGCAGAGTCGGGAATGAGCTCCGACACTTTCCGCGGGCGATAATCGGGTACCGGTGGGACGTCATCGCCCAGCACGTCATTCACGTAAATCATCCGCACGAGTATCACGCCAACAAGCGCCAGCGGCGTGGCCAGAATCACACCCGGCAGCCCAAAGAGCACACCAAAGATGACGGTAGCCGACAGCGTAAGCGCCGGTGGTAACGATACCATCTTTTTCATGATGACCGGCACCATCACGTTGCTCTCAAGCTGCTGCACCACCACGTAAACGATGAGCGCGTAGAGTGCCATCACCGGCCCAACGGTAAAGGCAATCAGGATGCCGGGAATCGCAGCTGCAAGCGGACCGACTATCGGCACGAATTCGAAGAGGCCGGCGATAAGCGCAAGACCTCCGGCCAGCGGAACGCCCACGATGTACAGCCCGATACCGGTTAGAATGCCGACCAGGACCATCATAATGAACTGGCCGAGCAGCCACTGCCAGAGGTTGGCCGTCACCGCCTGTACGATTTCGTCGGCACGTTCCCGGCGCTCCTTCGGCACCAGAAGCACGATACCCTGACGGTAGAGCCCCGGGTTGGCCGCGAGGTAGACACCCAGCACGATGGCGAAAAGCGTATTGACGATGGCGCCAAGCGCAGTAGAAAAGACACCGAAGAAGTTCGCCGCCAGATCACCAGCCATATCTATGAGCTCCTCCGGTCGCGGTGTCTGCTCGATCAGCCATGTGCCCCACGGCTGCGCGCGTATCGATTCAATCGCCCGCTCAACCGCCGCGGGTAATCGCGCGGCCATCTCCTCTATCTGTGGGCCGATACTTGGCGCTATCAGTGCCCCAAGGCCACCCAGGAGCGCGGCAACACCCACCAGCACAAGGGCAACGGAAATCCCATGACCGAGGCCAAAACGCTCACGCAGCGGACGCGCCATCCCATGCAGAAAGACAGCGAAAAGCAATCCGGCGAACACCACCAGAAGTACCTGCATCAGCTGCCACAGCACGATCAGTACCAGCACCACCGAAACCACCGTGGCTACAACAATCGACGTTCGGCGGGTGAAGCCGGAGAACGGACTCAACGATGTGTCGTCCGATACCTCCTGCACGTGTGGCTCCGGGGCATCAGAAGAACGTTCCGCCTGAGACATGCGGGTTCTCTACTCGTGGGAAGTGGCGCGAACATGTGAAGACGAACTTCACGGATAGCTACGCACGTACTATCGACCGCGTTGCATCGAGATCCATTACCGACAACCGAAGACAATAAAAAGAGAACGCTGCGGCCGAAACCGGCGAGCTTCCCCACCTGTATCGACCTATTCATAGCATGAATGCGATTAAACATTATGCAAAGCAAAGCCGATCAGTTTGAAAAGCCGCTTCCGGAGCTTGCGGAGCAGACCAAGGCCCTCTCCCATCCGGCGCGCCTGGCAATCCTGCAGATTCTCGCCAAACGAGATGGGTGCATCTGCGGTGAGATCGTCGATGATCTCCCGCTTGCACAGGCAACAGTCTCCCGCCACCTCAAAGTGTTGAAAGAGGCGGGGCTCATTCAGGGTACCATCGATGGGCCGAGCGTGTGTTATTGCCTCGACCCTGAGGGCATCCGGGCGCTGCGGCAACAACTGGAAAGCTTTCTCGGCGATCTTCTGGACGCTGGCGTCTCCACTTCCATTTCCGCGTGAGAGAACAAATATGTCTGCTACCCACGGTGAAAAGCCCTCCGTAATCTTTATCTGCACTCACAACTCTGCACGCTCGCAGATGGCCGAAGGGCTGCTACGCAAGCGATGGGGCGATCAGTACGAGGTCTTCAGTGCCGGCACCGAGCGGACGCACGTCCGCCCACAGGCTATTCGAGCGATGGAGGAGGTCGGCATCGACATCTCCGATCACTTCTCGAAGACGGTTGACGACCTCAACATGAACGGGTTTGACTACGTCGTTACCGTCTGCGACAATGCGCGTGAGAACTGCCCCTACCTCCCGGCCAGGCAAGCCAACATCCACCAGCGCTTTGAAGACCCCTCAAGCGCGCAAGGCACCGAGGAGGAAAAGCTGCAGGCCTTCCGCAACGTCCGGGATCAGATAGATGACTGGATTCAGCGGCAATTCGACCCAAAGAAGCAACCGGCCGGCTGACCCTTCATCGTATTAATGCGATGAATAGAGGATGAACTGAGGCCGTCCCAGGAACGCACCCGGCTTCAGAGGTACAAGAGGTTGCCTTATCGTAGTTATGCGATAAAGAAAAATTATTTACCGACTCCTGATTGTGGAGTCTTCTCCCCTTCCCAAAATA
>SLED01000137.1 GCA_007124945.1 Salinibacteraceae bacterium
AAATTGTACCTACGGACTCTCCGTCCTCGGTAGAGAAGAGCTGTATGCGATTATTCCCGGCCCCCTCGATCACAGCCAGGCGATCCGAATCCACAAACCCTATCCAGCGAGGAGCAATAAGATCTCCCGGCCCACTTCCCTGACGCCCGGTTGCAAACTGCGGCTCTCCACTGAAATCATAAAGAGTAATCCGAGGAATCGTACCATCAACAATAGCAATACGATCGTCGCTTACGTCCATTGACGACACCCTGAACAATGGAAAGTCCTCGGTACCCTCAATCGAGATCTCGTTCAGGTGCTCAAATATCGAATCGTGGGCTTTTGTATCCGAATCGTCGTCACGGTCAGAACCTACAATATGTAGTGGATTACCAACAGCGAAAATAAAAATAAATACAACGCTCCAGTATCTCATAATATGATTATCATCCTTAAAAAGTAATTGATCTAAAATGGAGTCTAATTAATTTTTTATGCCAATAGTTGGATCGAATCCCCCGCATCAGCGAATGCAAATGCTGCCACGAATGAAAATCTTGAACAAGTTTGCATCATACCACCTCTCAGTATGTGTTTATGAATACTCAGTGGGTTATACCCCCCCAACCAGATACTTTCAAGGTGGGAATGTAACAAGTCTGTATCTTGCTCCCGCTCGGAGGCTATCTGTGCTATTTGCCATGGATAAGACGCTGGCATATTCGACGTCGGATACCAGGAATCATCTTACGAGGCGCAATGCCTCCTCTTTCTATAACGAGTGATAGGCTTCAGTTACCGAAGCCTATCATTACCGTCTCGGTTGGAACGCATTCCCCGACCATCCCGCCCCGTCGTGTCGCCGGGGCTACTCTATTCGAGGATGTGACGAAGTCAATCCGTAACCTCTGATGGATTACTCCGCTTCGCTCGTTTACTTCGTGTGTCGCACCCCAGGAGTAATTCACCACGGGCACTAACTCACTGCGTTCGTGTCGACTCCCGCCGGTCGGGGCGCTGCGCTCAGCTCTCGACCGAAGCCAGGGATGATTTATCGGAAACGAGGCGGCCGTGTCGACCGGTGCGCCATCGGAAAATATATCCGCGACGTTCTATTCCTCACCGCAGCTCCATGAAAAGACGTGCCTATCAATAGAAAATTGCGAGGCTGGAGCCTGGCACTACCACCAGCGCTAACGATGTACGGCCAGCAGATGCGTTACCAGGCTGGAGCCCGGTAACGAGGTTGCAAAGACGACCCACAGGCTCGATCTACCATCAACGCAGGACGCAAACCCGACATCAAGAAGCCATTAGTTGGAGCCGAGACGACTCCACATTTGCGTCGCGCCCGGGACGGACGCCATAAGGTGGAAACACGAAACGACAAATAAATAGCACGGCGCCTGAATTGAAGTCCCTTCTCCCCGATGTGGGAGCGCTGCGAAGCGAGTACTCTTGGGGTGAAGGACAGGATGAGGGGGGGCCGTTCCGCTCGTATTCCGCCAATCGACGGTAGAATCCAATCCTCACCGCGGCGACAAGGCCGATTTCTTGCGTCGTTGGACGCTCTTCAAACCCTCACCCTAACCCTCTCCCAGATCTTTGGGAGAGGGAACGCGGAACCATCGATCGGAAATGGTGAAATCCCATTTAGCCGGCGATCCAGGGGGGCAGCTGACTGAATTCTGCTCCTGTAACAAGCCGCTCGTCATATGACCTGTGAGCCGGGACGGATGCGGTGAGGTATGAGCAAAAGACGATCCGCCGGTCGTGTTTGCGGGTGTGGGGTTTCGTTTCGTTGGTTTTCATCAAGTGGTTAATTTGAGCGGTTTCGGTATACCCGGCGCACGGCCGTGCGCCGCTACGCATTGGTTCGTCGATTCCTCGTTTCCGAAAAACCCCACACCGCGCAACCGGCCGTCCGAGCAATCCTCGTCTCCTCCATTCCTCGTTTCTTCGATTCCGAAAAAACCCCCACACCCCCACACTCACAAACTCCCACACCCACTACAGATCCTTCCGCTTGAAGTAGCGCAAGCTGAGGCCGAGGGGTACGAGGAGCCAGACGAACAGGGCGCCGATGGCCAGCCCGATGCCCATGCCGCTACCGAAGAACTGGCGGAAGACCGCGCCGGTGAAGCCCATCATGGCGGAGAGCTCAAACTCCAGCAGCAGGATGATGCGCGCCAGGTCGAGCGGGTTCAGGAAGGTAAGCGCCACGACGCCGTTCTCGATCGGATAGTGGCCGAAGAAGTAGACAATGAAGAGTACGATACCGTTGTAGACCACCGCGAAGAAGAGCCAGTGCGCGAGCGCCAGCCCCATCCCTCGCACACGGTCCTCGTGCACAAGAGCAATCGCAAAACCGAGGGCCACAAAGATAGCCGTCAGCATCACACCGCTGAAGAGCAGCAGCACAAAGGCCTGCATCACGTCCGGGGTGATGCCGCCGTGATAGAAGAACGGGAGCGACACGCCCAGCAAAAACATCAGGCAGAGTGGCACCGTCAGGCCTGCATAGACACCGCCGAAGATCGACTGCCGCTTAAGCGGCTGCGTCAGGAGCAGCGTCACGTACTCGCGCGAGTTGTACAAGAACATCGCGCCGAGCATCACCGCTACGAGCGGCACCACGTAAAGCACCACGTTCATCAGACTGACGATGACGCGCTCGCCCGTCCCGCCAAAGCGAAACAGCACATCCGTCGCGGCCAGGAAAAAGAGCCCATAGAAGAGGACCCAGCGGCTCCGCATCACATCGTAGAGCCCGTATTTCAGAATCTTCCAGAGGGAAGAAAGGGGTAGAGAGATCGTTTGCATGGGCTCAGGTGGCTTGATCGGTAAGTGTTTCATCGGCGGCTTCTTCGGAGGGCTTGGCGTGGCCGTTTTGCATCATGCGCGCAACAGCCCGCTCCAGGCGCACTTCACCAGACTCCTCGGTGAGTTTCTTAACCGAGCCGTCGTACTGAATCTGTCCCTCCAGCAGGTACACCACGCGGTCGGACAGCTCCTCGATCTCGCTCATAATGTGCGAGGTCAGGAGCAGCGTCTTGCCGCGCTTCTTCTCCGCCTGAATATGGTCCTTCAGAACGCTACTTGAGAGCGGATCCAGCCCGGCCGTCGGTTCATCGAGAATGATGATGTCGGGGTCGAACATGAGGGCGATTACTGCGCTCACCTTCTGCCGCGTACCGCCCGAGAGGGTCTTCAGGGGCTTTTTCAGTTCAGGCTCCAGCCGCAGCGACTTGATGAGCTCTTCTTTGCGGACGGGCTCCTCCTCGCGCAGGTCTTCGATCATGGCGAGCACCTGCTTAACCGTCAGATTCTCAGGAAACTGCGCGATCTGCGGCATGTAGCCGATCCAGCGCCGATACCGTTCGCTCCCGCTCAGCGGGATGTCCTTCACGGTGATCGTGCCGTCATCTGGGCCTACCAGTCCGAGGATGCACTTCAAGAGTGTCGTCTTCCCGGAAGCGTTGGGCCCCAGGATGGCGGTGACCTCCCCTTCGCGGAAGGTGAGATCCAGCCCGCGCAGCACGTGCAACGAGCCGAACGACTTATGTATGTTAGAGAGTGTAATCATTATCTGACTTCCCGCATGAGTGGGCGTTCGTCAACAAGGGTTTCTGGAGTGAGTACCGGCAGCACGCGCTCGGCCAGGTCGAGGATATCCACGAACAGGCTGCCGAGCATGGTCATTGCGATGGGCTGCCGCTCCACGATTAGCGCGAAGAGTCGCACCGGGCGATGTGGCACGTCGCCGTAGCCGTCGCCATCGAGATCGTAGCCGTCGTACTTCGACCAGTAGTTTCCTTCAAACAGGTTCGGGTTGCGGCGGCTGTTGGTGGTGACGTCGAAGGTGTTGCCGACAAAGTTATTGCGCGTGAACTCGACGTCGTAGCAGTTGGAGAGGATGCGCACGGCCCAGCCATTGCGCTCCATGGTGTTGCCGGTGATCTTTACGCGCGAGGAGCCCTCAGCGTAGATGCCAGTGGTGTTTCGGTAGAAGACGTTGTCTTCAATGTGGCTGTCGCGGATGTCCTTCAACAAAAGTCCGTAGATGGACGGCCCCCAGTTGTGCGCGAACTCGTTCTCGCGCATCTCGATGTGGCTGGAGTACATCACCGCAGCGCCGGCACCGTTATCCCGGAAGAGGTTGCGCTCGTAGCTGCTGTGATCGCTAAACATGAAGTGCAGCCCATAGCGCAGGTTGTCGCGCACTTCGTTTTCCGCAAAGGAGCTGCCCTCGGCAAACTCGATGTAAATGCCATCACGGTGGCCACTCACAAAGTTGCGATCCACGCGGATGTTGTCGCTATTCCACAAGTGGATTCCGTTGCCCGTGTTGGCCTCGCGCTTCGGCACGCCGCGCACCTCGTTGTCGAGCACGTCCACGTGCTTACTGCGCGCGAGATAGATACCGAAGAAGGTGTCCTCGACGAGGTTGTTCGCAACGCGGACGTGGCTGGCGTTGGCCACACGAATTCCGGCCCGATCGCGCGTAAAGCTGTGGGTCACATTCTTCACGGTGAAGCCCTCAAACACGGTCGAGTCGGCCGCAATGGTGATGGCTTCGTTCTCGCCGCCGGCGTCAATCACAGGGTTGTCGATTCCGATAAGCTCCACCTGTTTCATCACCACGATGGGCGACTCGGCGTAGGTACCGCCGTGGACCTCAATGCGGTCGCCGGGGAAGGCTTTGCTTATGGCCTCAGTGATGCTCGTGATTTCGCCATCCGGCGCTACCGTCCACGTGGTACGATCCTGCGCCACAGCGGTAGAGACGAGCAGCACGCTCGCAAAAAGCGTTATGTAAAACGCAGTGCGCATGGGAGTGGGGTTCAATTTTGAAGGGTGCAGCTAAAGAGAGTGCAGCTTGGGAGGTTAATGGCGGCCCATGCCGTGGCCCTGTCCTTCTTCGATCCACGCGTCGTATACGATGGCGCGTACCTCAGACCAGCTGCGGATCTCGCCGCCGTATTCCTCGCGGAAGGAGGCCAGCGTTTCCTCATCGGAGTAGGCCGTAAGCGCGAGGCCCATGGGGCTCATCAGGTCCTCGCTTTGCAGGTAAACGGCGTCTTCGGCCCTCAGCCAGTCGCCTTCCGGGTCGGCAAAGTTGGCTACCCAGAGCGAATGCACGTCGTCCTCGGGGATGTCGCCGGCTTCAAGGTGCCCGGCGAGGCATTCCACTGAATCGAACGCATAGTGGCGTCCGTGCTGCGTGACGAGCTGCGTGGCAAACGAGGGGTCTGACAGGCGCATCATGCAGTGCGCACATTCTTCCTGTCCGTAGTGCAGATCCCGCGGGCCCGGCTCACAGGCCGACAGGAGCAGCACGAACAGCGCCAATAGGATCAACAGGAATCGCTTCATGGCATCAATTGAGCGAGAGGACGCTCAGTTCGTCGGAAGAGGGCTCGTCGCACAGTCGGGCGGCGATGTCTATGTCATCAGTGGCGGTTTCCTCACACACGTACAGGAGGACCTCCTCCCAGCTCAGGTCGTCGCCGTCGAGCAGGAAGCGCATGTTATAGCTAAGGTCTTCGTCACCGTCGAAGGGTGTGATATCAAGCCCACCCGGGCTCGGCTGATTCTTGGTGCGCAGGTAGCGCGCGTCTTCAGCCTTCAGCAGGCGACTCGTGCGGACGACGTCCAGCACCCAGCGCTCTTCGATAGCGCTCTCGGCAATCTCGCCTTTAATCTCGTACTGCACCATATCTTCCACCGAAGCGAACGGCAGCCGCTCGCCGTCGGAAGTCGTGATGATAGCGCCGTAACGGCGGTCGTCGATAATCTCGCCGGTGTGCGTGCATGTTTCTTCACCATACGCAATGGTGGCCGGCTGGCCCTCCGTGGTCGGCGGGCGGTTGTTGGTCTCCTGCGTCGCATCGCAAGCAACAAGCGCGACGGAAAGCAAGAGGATAAGGAGTGGGGTTATGCGGTACATGGCTTACGCCTCTACTTCTTGATTAGATGACTTGGAAGAAAACAGGCGCTCATAGAGACTTTGCAGGCGCTGGCGATACTCGTATCCGAGTGCCCCCAGTCCACCCAGCAGTGAAGCCCCGATAAACGCGGCGCCCCAGTAGGGCCAGGAGTAGGCTGTAATGTTGAGGAGCGTCTTGCTCCCGATGAGCGGAGGCTGGTACGTCATATCAGGCACCTTGATAGCAGCCCGCGGGTCAAGGTCGTGCCCGTACTGATAGCCCCAGTAGTAGAAATCGGCCAACCCTCCGATGGCCAGCAAAATGAATAGGGTCACCCAGGTCCACAGCATCCAGCGACGCCCGCCCAGTGCAGCCAGCAGGCCGAGAGCTACCAATACGCCGAAGATGTAGGGCATTACATCAAACTCCCAGAAGTCCTCTTCGTGTATCTCCGCCATCCCCACGTAGTGGTTCAGGATGTTGATATTCTGGATGTCATGACGCTCGTGCCCCGTTAGCTGATCCATCCAGATGTGCATCCCGATGCCGTCGGGGTACTGCGGGGCTTTTAGCGTGATGGACCAGATCGGCATGAAGAACGCCGGGATAATCACCAGCGCAGAAATTGCCAGAATCCATCGTGAGCGGGTAGACATCATGGTGTTTCAGGTCTGCGGTTAGAAAATTTCCGGGCCCGTCAAGCCGGACCCGGACGGTGAACAGGTACTCATCTGTTCGTTACTAAAAATCGCGTCAGGAGGCCGGGCTCTGCTCGTGGCAGAGCTTCGGATCAGCGCCTTCACAGGAGGAGACGGGCGCTGCCAAAACGCCGGCCCTCTCCTGACGCGAGCTCGAGCACTACTCAGTCGGCCGGTCGCCCGTGTAGTAGAGCAGATCAACATCGGCATCAGCCGCGGAGACTCGGACGTAGCCCTGCATCTCCTGGTGAAGCGCCGAGCAGAAGGCAGTGCAGTAGAACGGGAAGATACCTTCCGACCGCGGCTCCCAGACGAGCGTCTTCGTCTTGCCCGGAGGCACGAGAATTTCCGCGTTAGTGGCGCCCATGATGCCAATACCGTGCACCATGTCCCAATCCTGCTCCACGTTCGTCACGTGGAAGTGAACCTTGTCGCCCACACGGATGCCCTCGATGTTGTCAGGCGTAAAGTGGCTTCGGATGCTCGTCATGTAGACGTGCACGTTTTCGCCTTCACGCTCGACACGGGCCTGGCGCGAACTCGGAATCATGCGCGGGTGCGTATTCTCCGCGAGGTCGTAGATGTTCTTGACGTTTTCGGTGATGATACTTGCCTCAATGGCCTGCGCGTAGTGCGGCTCACCGATGGTTACGAAATCAAGGATCATCTCCATCCGGTCGCCCGATATGTCGTAGAGCTGCGCGGTGTGATTCTGCTTTGGACCCGTCGGCAGGTGACGATCGCGCGTGGTCTTGTTCATGGAGATCATGTACTGACCGTACGGACTGCGCGTGTCGCCGCCCGGTATCATCAGGTGACCGATGGAGTAGTAGGACGGAATGCGGTCCACAACCTCAAAGGTATCGAGGCTCCACTTCACGATCTCCGAGGAGATGTAGGCGGAGGTGTAGGCATATCCCTGACCATCATACTCGGTGTGAAGTGGTCCAAGACCCGGGTCTTCAATTTCCGCGTGGATCACGGACTCGTAATTGAGCACCGGAATACCGTCGATGATCTCATCGAAGTCCTCGTTCTCGATTGCTGCGAGCATGTTGGAGAACGAGTGCACGGGAATTACCGTGGCCAGCTTACCACCCGCAGCGATGTACTCACCGTCGGGGCTCACATCCACGCCGTGAGGCGACTTCGGCGTCGGCAGGAAGTAGATCATTCCCTCAGTGTCCGCCGGATCCAGCAGCAGCACGCTATCCTTGGTTTCAGACACAGCGATGCCCGTGCCCGGATCCATCTTGTTGTGATAGTACTCGGCGCTGACAACTTCGCCATGGCCTTCTTCGATGAGCTCTTCAGCTCGCTTCCAGTTCACCGCCACGATGAAGTCCTTATCCGCCTGGGAGGCGCCGACTTCAAGCATAGTGTGGGCCATCTCGGTGTTGTAGCTGGTAAAGAACGCCCAGCCGTGCGAAACGCCGTGTCCGGGACGCGCGAGGTCGTAGTTAAACGGAGGCGCCAGAATCTGGAAAGCCAGATCCATCTCGCCCGTCTCCTCATCCACCGTCAGGAACGTGATGGTGCCCTGGAATTCGTTCTCGTACTGGTCGATGGGAACGTCGCGGTTGGGTGTGGGCACGCTAAAGCGCGTGGCGCCCACCACGTATTCGGTGTTCTCCGTCACAAAGGAAGAGCCGTGGTTACCCGCCGTGTGGGGGATCTCAATGGTCTCCTTCGTCTCGAAGTCCGTCAAATCGATGCGGGCGATACGCGGCGTGTTGTTCGCATTCACAAACATCCAGCGCCCGTCGGCTACACCATCAGTTCGGGAGAGGTGCGGGTGGTGGGTATCATCCCAGGGAATGAAACCGTGCGTGCTCTCAAGGAGCGCTTTGGTTTCCTCGGAATAGCCGTAGCCGGTTTCCGGATGCTGGGAAAAGACCGGGATCTGCTTCAGGAAGCGGGCGGTCGGCAGGCCCCAGACGCTCACCTGGCCGTCGTATCCTCCAGAAAGGAAGGCGTAGAGGTCATCGTGCTCGCCTGGTGCCTTATACACTTTCTGGGCTGCCTCGCGGTCGTCGAGTGCCGCCTGCTGTGCCGGACATCCCGTAATGAACAGTGCGACCAGCGCTGCGGCAAGAACGCCGACGCCAATCTTGAGATAATTTGAAGAGTTAGAAAACATGGTAGGTTAAGGGGTCTGCATGGAAGGGAAGGGGTGGGAAACGATAGGGTTAGCGCTATTCATCGAGGCGGTCTTCGCGCTCGACACGGAGGTACTCGACAATCGCACGGGCTTCTTCTTCTGTTACATTCTGAAAAGGCATCTCCACCATGTATTCCTGCAGGAGCGCCTGTCCCGTTGGATGCTCACGGATGTTCTGTTCAGGAGCCAGGGTGAAGTTCATGATCCACTCAGGAGAGCGTCCTTCGAGGACGGGCAGCATGGCCGGCCCTACCAGGCGCCGCTCCATCCGGTGGCAGGACTCGCATCGAATCTGAAAGACGCGCTCACCCGTCTCCGCAAGCTCCGCATCAATCTGCTCGGCAATCTCCACCGGTTCGGTAATGGGCCCGAAACCGTGCTCCATCTGCCATTCGGTGAGTTCTTCATCGGGCTCCTCATCCTCGACATCATTATTTTCTGCAGGGCCGCAGGCCGTCATAAATAGTGCGAGGATAGCAGAAAAAAACAGGGTCGGAAGAGCGCCTCTTTGTGCTATTATTGGTTTCATACCTTTTTATCTTTTGAGTGGCGTCTGCACAGCGCGATTGCTGCGGCAACGTGTTCAGTAGGATAAGCGGACCCAGCGATTGCTTTCGCGAGGTAACCGGAGAAGCTATCGGTAAGCGAATGACTGTCTGTTGTGTGGGGGATTTCGGAGGCTCGTGTAGTGCCTTCCCCCACACCCCATTGCTGAAGGTCCGAGGATTCGCCGATTACGGCCTCTTAATTAAAGCTTAGTTTGTCTTAATTGGATGACTCGCTACGCCGCCACTCCCACAGAGATTCAGCCCTCGTGATATCTTCAACAGCTCTCATCCAGTCATTCACAATGCTGCAGCCATTCGTGAACCTGCCGAGAAAAGGTTCGCATCGACTCTTCTTTTTGTATCCGACGCTTCCCTCCACCGTTAAGGAGGCGTCTTTGAATGAGCTCCTTTGCTTATGGCAGCTCCCCTATCGTTGCGCACCCATGACCCGGAGGGTCCTTCTCTCCGGTGGGTTTGGTTTGCCGCTTTGAGCTGCTTTCTAATCGCTGGTGCTACAGGAGCCTGGTATCGCTTCGCCATGAGCTACGATGCGAGTGGCGGCTTCCGTCTCACCGACATCCGCCATGCCCACTCCCACCTGATGTATTTTGGATGGGTAACGCCTGTCTTGTTTGCACTGATTGCCGGCGTTGTTCAGGCGCATTTGCAGCGCGATTTAGACCGAAGGATTCGATGGATTATCGGTGCGACGTTCATCGCCGCGTTACTGGCTTATCCTTTTTTCCTGCTCTACGGCTACCGGCCGGTGGATCTGGGGGTTGTTTCGATGCCGCTCTCCGTAATCGCTGCATCGCTAAATATGCTGGTCTGGTACGCCTTCATCATCTGGTACGCCAGGTGGACCCGCGACCTCGAGCGGACGTTTTCGCTCTCCCTTTTCGATCTCTCACTCGCGTTCCTCTTTCTCTCGACGCTCGGCGCCTGGGGACTTGCCTTCTTGCAACCGCTGGGCCTTGAGAGTCATGTTTGGAGCGCTTCCCTCACGCATTTCTTTCTGGATCTTTTTTCGGAGGGATGGATGGTGCTTGCCGTCCTTGGTGTGGCATATTCTCACCTCGCGCCCACGGCGAGCGGTCGCGGCTGGGGTATCGTTTTGGTTGCAATAGGCCTCCCGCTGATGTTTATGCTGGGGATGCCGGGCAGCCTTGTGGATGATACCATGCGTATCGTCGCGCGAGGAGGAGCGGCACTGGCGGGAGTCGGCCTGCTGGCCCTCACCGCTCCCCTCCTCTGGCGGCTTCCTGTCGGACGGGAGCGCTGGCTCTGGGGGCTCCCCCTTGGTCTGCTGGCCCTCAAGCTTGTCGCGCAGATTCTTGCCAGCCTGCCGCCCGATCTATGGTGGGAGATCAGCCATCTGCGCGTTTTCTACATGCACCTGCTTCTGCTGGGCGTGGTGTCGCTCGGGCTCGTTGGCTGTGCAGCCGGGCTCTGGGGCACGGCGACGGTTCGCGGGTGGCGGTGGTTCTTCGGTGCGGCCGTGCTAATCCTCGCCTCGCTGCTACCGGTGGCCGGATACGGTGCGGGCCTCCTTTCGACCATCATCTCACCCCTTGTATTCGCCACGTGGGTTGCACCGGTGCCCGTACTGGCTGCGGGCTGGATGCTGTACGCGGGACTACTCACACGTAATAGGCACCGCACAGCTTAGCTTTGTCTGATGTGGACTGAGGAGGCCTCGAAGCGGATAGATGCACCGTACTATCCCTCCGGTGCCAGATGAGGACTCGAGGATCGAGATGATTGGGGACACAAAGCTTCAGCTTCCCACACGGCATCGACACACCAGCAACCGGCCCACAACATCGCACGGCCGGCTTGCAACTTCGCCCAAATCATCCCCGTGCGGCCGCTCGTTGCAGGGAAAAATCCGATGCCCTCGCTGCATTCGAGAATGACCCAACGAGATGCACCCCGGTGTCTGATTCGAACTACTTCTGTGCCCGTCCACTCAATTCCCGGAGGAAGGTCATGAAACGCACTCTCTTGCTGGCCGCGGTGCTGCTGTTACTGCCGCTAACCAGCTACGCCCAGCTCCACGTCCCCGAACGTTCCGACAACGTGTGGCTCGCCATTGAGCATCAAACTGTACATATGCTCAGCTCACCCCATGACACCGCGGTTCTTCAAGCACTGGAGAACACGGCCCTTTTCACTCTGCTCTGCAGGGACAAAATTAATCTCAAGCGCACTGTAGATCCCTTAATCGCCCTCCACAAGAAGCATCCAAACCCGGAGGTCCGTCAGCAGGCTCTCTCCACACTAATTCTTATCGGAAGTGATCGAGCGCTGATGTACGCGCGGCGGGTTAATGCTATCGAGCGAGAGCAGAGCCGCACGCTCGCTTTAGGTACCATCGACACCTACTTTGCCAGGCATAACCGGATGACTGCCCAGCGGTAGGTAGTACATCCAGATGTGTTAGATATTGAGATGAGCCTCTCGGGATGTCTGCATCCCGGAGGGGCTTCTTCGTTGCAGGCAACGAAGCACTACGCAGA
>SLED01000045.1 GCA_007124945.1 Salinibacteraceae bacterium
AGCGCGAGAGAATGGTGGGGAGTACTTTGTGCGGCTCCGTAGTGGCAAATATAAACAGCGCGTGCTCTGGGGGCTCCTCAAGCGTTTTCAGCAGGGCATTGAAGGCCTGCTTCGAGAGCATGTGCACCTCGTCCAGGATGTACACCTTGCGGCGGTTGCCCTGAGGCGGGATGCGCACCTTCTCCCGCAGGTCTCGGATGTCGTCCACCTTGTTGTTGGAGGCGGCGTCCAGCTCGAAGACATTCAGGCTACGCCCTGCTTCGAACGATTTGCAGGACTCACACGCACGGCACGGCTCGGCCTGGTCGTCCCGCTCCTCCAGTGGAGTAGAGCAGTTGATGGCTTTGGCCAGGATACGCGCTGCCGTTGTTTTACCGACGCCGCGCGGGCCGCTAAAGATGTAGGCATGCGCGAGCCGATCCAGGCGCAGCGCGTTCTTGAGCGTAGAGGTGACGTGCTCCTGCGCGACGAGCTCGTCAAACCGGTTCGGCCTGTATTTGCGAGCGGCTACAAGGTATTGCTTGTCGGTCATAAAGAGCGGGGTGTGACGGATGAGCGCAGCGTCGAGAAGGCAAGGTACCAGACGCGCAGTATACGCGCAACCGTCCCGTTCGTCCCGCAGAGAAACCGTCCAGTGATTTCGGCTATTCGGCCGTTTCGATCACTTTGGTGTTGCCCATGCTGTCGCCCCAGCGGCGTCCTTCGCCATCTGAGAATACTTTGTAGATCTCAAAGAGGCCGATGGCCAGGCCGGCAATACCGACGAAGAACGCGACGATCAGCCCAAGAATCGGTATCGGTTCGAAGAAGAACGATACTGCGCCAAGGCCAAACATCCAGTTGCGCCGGAATGAGGTTTCCAGGTCCATGTCACCTCCATCGAGGCGTACCGGGCGCAGCTTCATCACACGTTTGCCGAGCGAGCGGCCTTTCATGAAGTCGAAGTCGAGGCCGTCGCGCGTGACGAAGTAGGCTGCGGATAGTAACGGGCCTATCCACATGATCATTGATAGCACGGCGCCGATGACCCCGTCGATTAGCATCGCCAGGGCGCGCTTACCGAGGTCGGCTTTGCCGGCCGGGATTTCGGGATTGGAGGATTCACCGGAGGCTTCGGTGGGAGATAGGGGGCGGCTCATGGTAGAGAGGAAGTACAGTGGATGGGGTAAATGTACTACTGCTACACCTATAGATGCGTCCTGCCGCCATCGAACCGGTCACCGGTTGGGCTGCCCGGGCCTCGTGGGTGGTGTTCGTCTGGTGGGGGAAGGCGTTGGGTTGTCCGGAACGGGGACGCGCGGTTGCCGCCGCCTTCGCCGCGTTGGCGACGGTTTGGGGCGGGTCGGCTCCGGTTCACGTCCGGGGGTAGATGGCCGCGTGGGCGCGGGCCGGTTAGGCCGAACAGGACTCTGTGGTTGTTTCGTGCGAGCAGACTCCATAATACATCGGAATACCTCTTGAAAGCAAACGCACTCTGTAGTACCGGCCCGCGAGCGTAATGTTGAAGCACCACCGTCGCGAATTGATGATCGCTGCCTGGATGCGCTACGGGGTGGTTCTGCCTGTGTCGGTGGCCCGGGTAGCCAGCGCCCCGGGAACGTCGTCCCCGTCGCTGTCGGGTGTATCCTCTGTTGCAGCCGGCGCCACGCTCGGCTCAAAGCACTGCCGGCAACGCGGCTCGTAGGCCTCGTCTGCGCCAACCAATACCCGCTGATCACTGGCCGAGAGTCGCTGTGAATGATTGGCGGGCGCGCCACAGCGCATACAGATCGCGTGCAGCTTGGTAACATATTCCGCCACTGCCATCAGTTGAGGAATCGGTTCGAAGGGCTGGCCCTGGTAGTCCTGGTCGAGCCCGGCAACGATTACCCGATGGCCCGAACGCGCCAGCTCCTCGCAGACGTTCACCAGCGCCGGCCCGAAAAACTGAGCCTCGTCGATACCGATGACATCGGCATCGCCCTCCAGCAAAAGGATCTGGTCGGCGGTGTCTACTGCAGTGGAACGGATGGCGTTTTCGTCGTGGGAGACGACCTCCGTTTCGCTGTACCGGTTGTCAAGTGCAGGTTTGAAGCTTGCCACGCGCTGACGGGCAATCCGGGCCCGGCGCAAACGGCGGATAAGCTCTTCGGTCTTTCCACTGAACATTGATCCGCACACCACTTCTATCCATCCTGCAGGAGTGGTGGTGTGTAGCACATGGGGTTCCATCACGACGGACACATTTGCTGATCGGAAGAGCGGTGGCGGGGAGCACTAAAAACGTAGAGGACGAGTATCGATCCTGAATCCCGAAAAATCAACATGCAGGCGCACGTTTGAAGGCGACCATTAGTTTTCCGGGGTGGCCAGTGCCTCGATGATGGATGAAGCCCGGTTTACGGATTCTTGCATCTGTGCGGGTCGCTCCGAGGGCGGGGCGTACCGTGCTTCCTCAACCTCCTGTAGTAGCTGCACGATGCTTCTGGCGAGCTCATCTGGAACGTTCTCCTTCTCTAAAAGCCGGGCAATTTTCTGTCGGCTCTGCCCGAGCGCGGGCTGGTGGCTACGATTGGCCACGGCCTCTCGCACCGCCTGATCGAGTGCCCGGTAGCATCCATCCACGTCGCCCTCCTGCGCAGCGTGCCGCGCCCGGGCGAGCGGCGCAGGTGACGTGTCCTCCGCGGCTACACCTGGCTGGTCTTCATCCTGATACCGTTTCCATCCCCAGAACGCGACAATGCCGGCCAGCAGCGCAGCGATGGCAAAGAGCGTAGAGTAGCGCCGGCCCTGGTCCTCGGTGCGGACGTCCGGTGGGGGCGCCTGGGTGACGGTCGGTTCGGTGGTTTCGTCTACCGTAACCGTGAAGGAGTCGCCCCGCAGAGTCTCGTACTGTCCGGTTTGCGGGTCGAGGTAGCTAATCTCAAGCGGCGGAATGGTATGCTCGCCAAGCTCGTGGGCGATCAGCGTGTACGTATACTCGGCTGCGCCTCGGAGGCGAGAGCCGGAGCGGTCAAGTTCGGTTTCTGTGGATGGATCGTAGAGCGTAAAGCCTGCCGGAGCTTCCAGGGCGGGTGGATCGAGAAGTGCCAGGTTACCGGAGCCTTCAAGGCGGGCGGTGATTTCGACGGCGTCCCCCGCCTGCACCTCCGTGCGCGAGGCGCGCGTTTCGAGCTCGA
>SLED01000093.1 GCA_007124945.1 Salinibacteraceae bacterium
ATGCTTTCAATAAGCCGGGGCAGCGGGGAGATGTCCGGCTTGCGGCGCGCGACGTGCTCCACGGCTTCTCCAAACGAAAAGCCCTCCCGGCAGCAGAGATACCCTATTGCTACCGAGGAGGACCGGCCAACACAGGCATTACAGAAAAGGTAGATGTGGCGCTCGTCAATGTGGCGATCGATCCACCGAATCGCCTCCTCCAGCTGGTCGGGCGGGATGGGCTGCATGTCGACGACCGGCACTTTATGGGCTGGCCGGTCGGTTTCCGGGGTGGGATGTTCCTCCGCCACGTTGAGGAGCACTTCGAACGCCTCGGGTGCACCAGGAGCCTCCTCGTAAGGGCCGACGGTGAGATTGTGATAGACCTGGGCTGAGGCCATAGACCGTGTCGCGCCATAGGTCCCTTTGTCGTGTGGTCATAGTCTAATCCCACGACGCTAAATCGGGTTCGACGCGTAGCCCATGCGCGGTTCTCCAATCGTATCGGAGGCCAAGAATATGATGCCTCTCGGTAACTACCGGCTCCGTTTCCAGCGTCTTGCCGTACCGGGTGGAGGTCCCTGCTGCGACCTCGCACAGCCATAAAGACGATCACGATCTGCACATCTCGGGTTATAATCAGTGCCCCCAACACACCCACCCCGGCTCCGTAAACTTACCCCACAGTCTCTCGAATAAAGAGCTCCACGCGTATGCAACGGATTGCTGATGTCAAACCCTTTCTCGATGGCATCATCCACTGGGACACCCAGGAGGCGCCCGGTGGCGCCGATCTCACCGTGGGCCAGGTCTTCCGTCTGACGGGCCCGGGGCAGCTTGACTTCGGCGGGAGCGAGTTTGCTGCGGCGTCGCGAGAGCAGATGCGGCCCCGTAAGATGCAACCGCAGGATGACTATGGATGGTGGAGACTCGATGCGGGATCCTACATCGTGCGCTACAACGAACAATTGAATCTGGGGGAGCAACAGGTCGCGCACATCACACCGCTGAACCGACTCGTCCAGGCCGGTGCTCACCATCCGGCTATTCGTACCGATGCTACCGGACAAGCACTGGAAATGCTGCTTACCGTGGGATCTGCCGGCTGCCATCTGAAGGAAAACTGCCGGATCTCCCGCCTCGAAATCTTTGAAGCAGGTTGAGCAGCTAACGCGTGGGCCCGGCGTCCAAACGTCACGTTATCGTGGCAACGTCCGGGCAGTGCGGATGCTACGTTGGGTGCTGCGAAGTACTGTCCCTCAATCCTGTTTCTGCCATGCCCGCCCTCTCCGATCGCTCTGTCATCATCACCGGCGCCTCCAGCGGTATTGGCGAGGCCGCGGCTCGCCGCCTCGCGCATGACGGCGCAAAGGTAGCGCTCGCCGCCCGGCGCACCGAACGCCTCGAAGCCCTGAAGGAGGCCATCGAAGACGAAGGGGGCACAGCTCTCGTGGTGCCCACCGACGTCACCGACCGGCAGCAGGTGCAGGCGCTGGTGGATGCCACTGTGGAGGCGTTCGGACAGGTCGATGTGCTCATCAACAACGCGGGCCTGATGCCGCTCTCGCTGATGAAAAACACACACGAGGATGAGTGGGAGCGGATGGTGGACGTCAACATCAAGGGCGTGCTCCACGGCATCGGTGCGGTGCTTCCGCTGATGCTGGAGCAGGGCCACGGACACATCGTGAACATCGGCTCGGTGGCCGGGCGGCGCGTGTTTGGCGGCGGTGCCGTCTACTGCGGCACAAAGTTTTTCGTGCGCGCCCTCACCGAAGGCATGCGCAACGAGTTGGGCCCGGCGCACAACATCCGCACCACGAACATCGCTCCGGGCGCGGTGGCTACAGAGCTCATCAACACCATCACGGACGAGGAAATCCTTGAACGGCTCAAGGCCGGCAACGAGGGCATGACGCCGCTGGAATCAGAAGACATCGCCGAGGCCATCCATTACGCCCTGACGGCGCCGGAGCGGGTGGACGTTGAGGAGGTGCTGCTAATGCCGACAACGCAGCGCGGGTAGGTGGGCTTGCACTACGCAGCCTGCTCCGGCGACATGAGGGATCGCTTCGATTCCAACAAATTGTCATCACCGGGAGACCGGCGGGCGCCGTGATATCTGCCTTGAAGTCAACAGCAGCATCTCGATCAGGAAAGAGGTGCGATTGCACCTGTAGGCCCGGATCGGCTACCTTATGGGAGCGCGACGATTCCACCATCCATCAACTCCATGCCCAACGATCTCATCTTTTTTCTGGGCCGGGCACTGCTCGGGCTGTTCTTCATCTTTAACGGGTTGAACCATTTCACCGTCTTTCAGCAGATGCGCGATTTCGCTGAGGGCCGGGGCGTGCCGTTGCCGGGTGTGGCGGTGGCAGGGACGGGCCTCATGCTTATCGCAGGCGGCGTGTCGGTGCTCGGTGGCTTCTGGGTCGAATGGGGACTCGGCCTGCTGATCCTTTTCCTGGTGGTGGTAACACCGTGGATCCACAGCTACTGGCGCATGGAAGACCCGCACCGCAAGCAGGAGGAGCAGATGAACTTCATGAAGAACGTGGGCCTGCTCGGGGCGCTCCTCATGCTCTGGCACCTCTGGGGGTGACGCCGATCCGGCCTACAGCGGGATGGTCTCACCCGCCTCTGCCTTCACCACGTCGACATCCGGATTGAAATGGGCGATGTTGTCAGCCATCCATTCGCGGGCGTCTTCGTCTCCATGCACGAGAATAACACGTTCGGGCGCGAGCTCCTCGACGATGTCCAACAGGTCGCGCCGCGTGCCGTGCCCGCTAAAGCGTAGCCGCTGCACCTCGCATTTCAGCTCCTGCGCACCGACGAGCTCGTCCAGCACCACCCTCGTCTCATTCTCATCCTCAGCGGCAGTCAGCAGGCGGTCGGCTGGCGAGTCTTCTTTCGAGAAGCCAACCAGGAGGATTCCGCTATCCTCATCCCCCACCACACGCTGAGCAAACCAGTTGGAGAGCGTGCCCTCGAACATCATTCCGCTGGAGACCACGTAGATGGCCGGCTCCTGCAACCCGCGGCGCTTGGCCTGCGCGCTGCGAGGCACCCGTTCCTGATCCACGTCAAACACACGGAATTCGGGATCGACCCGTGGCGTCTTTGTGCGGGTTTTGTCGTAAATGTCGGATATCGCACGCTGCAGCCCGGCC
>SLED01000411.1 GCA_007124945.1 Salinibacteraceae bacterium
CGCCGCCTCGCCCAGTCAGCCTTTGCGAAGAGTGCATCCTACGACACCGCTATTGCCAGCTTCTTTCGCGCCTCGGCAGGTGATGATGATACGAGCGGCCTGTCGGAAAATCTGAATATACAGGCACCGAAAGCCGCCGATCTGCGCTACGGAGAGAATCCACATCAGCAGGCCGCCCTCTACGGTGAGCCGGATGACCTTTACAAACAACTCCACGGTAAAGCACTCTCGTACAATAACCTGCTTGATCTGGACGCAGCCATCCTTCTGATGGATGAGTTCGCCGACGCCGGGCCTACCTGCGCCATATTCAAACATACGAATCCGTGCGGGGTCGCTGTAGCTAACTCCCTTGAAAAGGCCTACCACAAGGCGTTTGCCACCGACAGGCAGTCCCCGTATGGTGGCATCGTTGCCGTAAATCAGGAGCTCGACATCGCCACGGCCCGGGCCATTGATGAGATCTTTACGGAAATCATCGTGGCACCTGGGTTCTCCGACGAGGCCCTCGCCTTCCTGAAAGAGAAAACAAAGCGCAGGCTGATCTTGCTGCATGATTTAGGAGGCCGGCGGCCTGCGCGCGCAGTCCGATCTGTAACGAGCGGGTACCTGGTGCAGGATAGCGATTTGCGTCTCGCGCCACCTCCTACCCTTCGCGAGAACTGGGAGATCCCCACCGAGCGCCCCCCTTCCGAAGCCGAGTGGAACGATCTCGACCTGGCCTGGCGTGTCGTCAAACATGTAAAAAGCAATGCGATCGTGTATGTCAAGGAAGGCGCGACGGTGGGCATTGGAGCCGGCCAGATGAGCCGGGTGGATGCCGCTGAAATTGCGGCACAGAAAGCAACGAAATCGGAACTTGCGCTTAAAGGAGCCGTGGTAGCGTCCGATGCATTCTATCCGTTCGCTGACGGTTTAATAGCAGCTGCGGAGCGTGGTATTCGCGCTGCAATACAGCCGGGTGGATCGATTCGCGATGCAGAAGTAATCGAGGCGGCGAACGCGCATACGATGGCGATGGTCTTTACCGGGACGCGCCACTTCCGCCACTGATACACCCACATAACAAATTCCTCCGGGCGCACTGCACCCACACTCGTTCTAAAGAAGTCGCTTAATAGATGGGCTTTTTCAATTTTTCGACGGACGTAGCCATCGACCTTGGCACGGCCAATACGCTAATCTACATTCGAGAGAAGGGGATCGTGCTCAACGAACCGAGCATCGTTGCCCTTCACCGAAATAACCGGAAGGTGCTTGCGATTGGTCAGGAGGCACTTCTGATGCACGAGCGAACGCACAAAGATATTGAAACGGTGCGGCCGCTTCAGGACGGGGTTATAGCCGACTTTGAAGTAGCGGAAGAGCTTATCCGGCGGCTGATACAGAAAGTGCAGCGAAGCTGGTATACCTCCATCAGGCGCATGGTAGTCTGCATCCCGAGTGGTATTACAGAGGTGGAAAAGCGGGCCGTGCGTGATAGCGCAGAGCATGCCGGTGCCAAGCAGGTGCACCTGATCGCCGAGCCCATGGCGGCTGCTATCGGGATTGGCCTCGAAGTGGAAGAGCCGGTTGGCAATATGATTGTCGATATCGGCGGCGGCACCACGGAAATCGCTGTGATAGCGCTGGCGGGGATCGTGATTGACGAGTCCATCCGGACTGGTGGTGATGAACTCGATAAGGCGATCCTGCAGTTCTTCAAGCGAAACCATAACCTGCTGATCGGTAATCGTACCGCCGAGCGCATCAAGCGTGAGGTAGGGAGTGCGATTGACCTCGACCCCGAGTTGGAGATTTCCGTCAAGGGGCGGGATCTCGTTAGCGGGATTCCGAAGGTGCGCACGATTTCGTCCGAGGATGTACGCGAGGCATTGCGTGACCCGGTGGCGCAAATTAATGCGGCGGTGCTTCGGTGCCTTGAGCGCACGCCCCCGGAACTTGGGTCCGATATTCTGGAGCGCGGCATCATGCTCACGGGCGGTGGCGCCATGCTGAAAGGCCTGGATGAACTGATCCGCACCCGGGTCGAGCTTCCCGTCTACGTGGCCGAGGATCCACTCACCGCCGTAGTGCGTGGTACAGGGAAGGTGCTGGAGCACGTCGAACGCTACAAACGCGTCCTGATGTAATCCCATGTATCAGATATGGGAACAGCTGCGGGATTGGTTTATCCTGGGTGTCTTACTCGTGATTTCTCTGCTGGTGATGCTTGGCCAGAATGATGGCCTCGTAAAAGGGATGCGTGCGGTAGCATTGGATGTAACCTCCCACGTTGAGGCGCGCTTCGCCTGGGTTGGAAACTTTCTGCGCGCCGTTGAGGAGAATGAGGCACTCCGTCAGGAGAACATCGCGCTCTCAAGTGAGGTTGCGCGTGCTCGCGAGGCTATGATCGAAAACGAACGACTGCGCACGCAGCTCGACATGCGCGATACCACCGCGTTGGATCTGGTCCCGGCTGAAATCATCCAGCGCGACGTTACGGGCCAGCAAAACCTACTCACCATCAATATCGGCTCTGATCATGGCGTGGTAGAGGGTATGGGCGTCGTTGCCGTGCAGGGTGTGATAGGACGTGTGGTACTGGTAAGCTCCCGTTTCTCTCGCGTGATGCCCTACCTCAATACCGACATGCGCATCCCCGCCAAAATTCATCCGTCACTGGCTACCGGCGTTATTCGGTGGCCGGGACTGGATCCAGAGATGCTCGTCATGGATTATGTAGTACGCACGGCTGAAGTAGAAGAAGGCGACCGGGTAGTTTCAGGAGCCGAAAGTACGGTCTTCCCTTCTGGCTATCTTATCGGCCACATCGATAGTATCCAGCAACAGCCCGGCCGAAATCATCTGCTGGTAAACGTCCGTCCGGCTGCAAATCTACACATAACACAGCATGTATTTGTTGTTCGACACGAGCCCGATCCGGACCTTCTCTTTCTCCGGGAGCAGCCCTTCCGGTGATCGTCTTTTGCAGCTCACATTCTGGAGCTGCGTTCTTCTCGCGCTCTTTCTGCAACTGGCGGCGTCACCTCCTCTCGCCCATGCCCAGGATGATCGCCGAGCCCTGGCTGCCGCAATCGACGACGTACTTGACGGCGACGATCTCCGTCATGCGTGGTGGGGAGTACATGTTGTGGATGCAGAAAC
>SLED01000222.1 GCA_007124945.1 Salinibacteraceae bacterium
CCGCAGCTTCTTAATTTCGACGCACCACAGCGACGGAGCGGTTTATCGGGTTTCTGTGGCCGACTAACACGCTCCCGACACGGCAAGATCGATTGCGCCGGTACGGTTCCTGCCGTGCCGGCGCTTTTTATGGCTCAAGCTCCCAGAGCGTGCCGCTCGGACCTGCATTGTGCACTGGTACACCGTGAAGCTTCTCGGTCCTTCCCCACGAGCCATGGATGTGCCCGCAAACGACGAGCCGGGGTGAACGTGCCTCCACTACCTCCGCCAGAGCCTTACTACCGAGCCGCTCTCCACGTGAGCTCACGTCGACCGCACCGTAGGGAGGCGAATGGGAAACCAGCACCGCGCGCTCCGGGCAGTCAGCGAGGAGGTCCGTGGCCTCCGCTTCGGTAAAGTCGTAGCTCCACGCACCGAACGGAGTTACCGGGATCCCTCCACCAATACCAAAGAAGGGGACATCATGGATTACGGTTGCCGTTCCATGTAAAACCGAGCACGCCTCCCACTGCCGACAGGCACGCTGAAGCTCCTCCTGGCTCTCACTGTTGCCCGGTACTACCACGGTAGGCCTTCTAATCCTCGATAGAATCTCAATTGTGGGTTCCAGACGCCTGCGCATCGAGCAGAAGTCGCCAGCCCCTACCACTACATCCGCTTCGGATGATCGGCTAACCAGACTGCGAGCTGCGTTCAGATCGGTATGAACGTCACTAAAGAGCAGCAAGCGCATGCAAACCTGAATACCATTTCAACTCTCACGAGACTGGGCCCCCTGCTTCCGACCTTACTGCCCCTGCGGCGAGGTGGCATCCACCACCGATGGCTCCTCCTCGGTCTCCTTTTCATTCACAGGTCCCCCCGGATACGGGCGCCGCGGAGGCCGGTAACCGCCACCGCCACCCCCTCCGCGCCCTCCACGCAGATAGAGGAAGATAAACGCCAGAAAGAAGAGCAAGACAAGCAGCAGTACAAACTTCATAGCAGCAACGGACGTCTGCAGCAAGACCTGTTACAGGGAAGCAATCCCCAGGGATAGCAGTGGAAAAAACGAATGATGGCTACCCAGGTTCAGGACACACCTTACCGAAGGGGCTCCAGCGCATCCGGCGCGAACTCGCGCTCTACCACGTCATCGTGTGGCAGGCTTCCGCGGTGCGACCGCAGGTAAACGAACGGGGTATGGTGTAGAAAATTTGATACGCGACCGGTATAGATATCAGCATAGCGCTCCACCTGGCGAGCGAAATGGCTCTTATCCTTCCCGGTGCGCATTAACGTGCCCCAGTTCGGATTCATGAGAGTGCCGGATGTACGCGCAAGGGGGGCAATCTCACTATCCAGATCTACGAGTCGCTGCCGGAGTTCGCGCATCTTCTCCTCAAGCGATTCGATACTTCCGTTCGATACCGGGCCATATCCCTCCTTCATGCGCTGCACTCGCAGGCGAAGTGCAGAAAACTCGGCTTCCATTCCCTCCTTGCGCTCCATCATTTCCGCGAGTTTGTCCTGCGAATCGGCAAAGGCTGCCAGCGTTTCAATCTCGGTCTCCAGTTCCCGAACGATAAGGGCTGTGCGCCAGCGCAGTACGTTCTTGGATACGTTCACATCTACAAAGAGATGATCTCCCACATACAGCATCTCCTCTCCGGAGAGATCAAGTGTTCGCTCGATCAGGGCGGCATTGCCTCCCACGTACACTTTGCCTTCCTCTAAGAGCCCCGACTGCTCGCGGAGCATGCCATCCTCGGTTACTACCCGGAAGGCGGGCGAGCTGCTCGAAAAGAATTCGGGTTTGCGGGCACCCACGATCGAGATGTCGAACAGATCCCGCCACGTCATCCCTTTGGGAAGAAACGGGTCGAACGCATACTCCAGCATGGGTGCTGCATAGGACCACTCCGAGTTAGTTATCAGGACCATCTTTTTACCCGCCATTTTCTGATCGAGCAGGGCGAGCGGCATCTCCTGGTCCAGATCTACAAATTTTTCGGGATGTTCGATGATCTCCTGCTTCAACCGACCCTCCATGTGCGCCTCATCAAGCGTGCGCCTTACGCGCTCATAGAGATCAGCATATCCAATTGAACGCCCGATCCGACCTTCATCCAGCAGGTCTACAAGCTGCATGTAGATGCAGGCTTCCGAAATGGAAAAGAGCGTATTCAGAAACACCCACCGGTCGTCCCGTAAGTCGATGAGCGTACGCTCGTATAAATCGCGCTTCTCTTCAAAAGTTAGTGCAGTCGTTCCGTGGAAGGCTCGCTTGACGTAGCCGAAGCGATTGGCCTTAACAATATTACCGAGCTCGCAATCGATAATGAGCCCCCGGATAGCCAGATCCGGGTCGAACTCCAGCTCCTGTACGGGCCAGTTGTCTCGCTGCAAGCCTTCCTTGATGAAGTGATATGCTCGCTTCTCCCATTCACGCATGTGATAGTGGATTAGCGTGTAATCCATATCGTAGCCAATGGCCCGAATGCGACGCATGTTGAGCGTACGATTGCAATACAGGCCGCGGACGGGGTCGTTGAGACGGGAAGTCATGCAGGTATCGTTGAGATAAGCGTGAGACCGTGCGTGCTCTACTCGTTCGGTCGGTAGGTGTCGGGCAGGCGGTGGCAGAGCGGCGTGTTGGCCCACGTACCCTGGCGATCCACAGGACCTCCCTCAATGAGGTGGCCGGCCATCGTAAGAACGGCAGGCTCTTCTTCAACATGGAGGTACGAAACAGGTCTCCCGATCTCATTAGTGCTCCCCGCAAAGTTGCTCGCATACGAGCGCTGCAAGCCGTTTCGGCTGCGATGTACCAATCTGCGCGGGCCTTCGAACGTGAACGTGATCGTGCCCTCAGACTCGTCTACGCTGTACATTCTATCGGTGAGGCTTAGCTCCGTCCAGCCCTCAATCATTGCCGCTTCCCCCGCGACATTTCCAAGACCGCCACCAGCACCCTGGGCGCCAATAGGCTGCTCAAGCGTCAATCCCTCCCGATACAACCTTTGCTCGGCTATGGAAGCGAGCACGTGCTGAAATGAACCGATGTATGCCTCCTCCCGGTTGTCCCGAACACGCTGCGGCACAGAACTCTCCGGCTCAAATAGCAGCGCTTCATCTGACCGCAA
>SLED01000397.1 GCA_007124945.1 Salinibacteraceae bacterium
GAGTTCACTGACGATGCCATCCGCGAGATTGCGAAAACGGCTGCGGAGGTAAATGCCGAAGTTGAAAACATCGGAGCACGACGCCTCCACACCATTCTGACTACGCTTCTGGAAGATATCCTCTTCGACATCCCTGACACTGTCGAGGCGGATGAAGTGACCATCGACCGGGCTATGGTCAAGGAGAAATTGGACGACATTGTCTCCGACCGGGACCTGAGTCAGTACATTCTGTAGCCTCAGCGTAAGCCGAGAGAATGGTTAGACATACAAAAAGCCGGGCATCCTCGACGGAGCCCGGCTTTTTCTGTATTGACACCTAACGGACGTATTATCGAATAGAACGGAAGGTAGGCGGGAGATCGTTGTTGGCATCGGGCGATGTGCCAACATCCGGACGCTCTACGGAGCCGTCGTCAGCAGAATCGGCATTCGCACCGTTGCAATATTTCTGGAACGCCTGCTGCAAGTCCGCAGCGATCGCATTCGCGCTACGGCCTTCTATATGGCGCCTTTCGAGTAGAAATACCGGTTCTCCATCCTTGATGAGTGCCATAAAAGGGGAGGATGGCGGAATGCCAGCCAGGTGTTCTCGGGCACGGGCCGTGGCCTCCACATCCTGACCCGCAAACACGGTCGTGTAGGCATCGGGCTGATCCTCTACCTGCTGTACCATGGCTACGGCCGGACGCGCATTCGCAGCAGCGCAGCCGCAAACCGAGTTAATGATGAGGAGCATCGTCTGGTCCTGTGCAGCCTCAAACGCGGTGTCCACATCATCGGGCGACGTTAATTCTTTTACGCCAAGGCGCGTTAGTTCTTCGCGCATCGGTTGTACTAAAGCCTTTGGATAGGGCATCTGAAAATATGGTTCGTTGAAAGTTACGTAGCTTGTTGTGGTCTCCTCGCTACCACAGGAGCTGATCAATCGTCAAGATCGGGGTATATGGGGCAGATCCCGCGTGATATCATCGGAGACCATGCTCCAGGAGGGCTCGCGAGCGGATCCGTCGGAATCGTTGATCAGCCGTTCAACAGCTGAGGAAAGCCTGTGCACGTGGCGCTCAACCGAGCGCACGTCTCGCTCAACTCTGCCGAGCGCATCCTGAAGGGTATGCCCGTTATTTTTGCTGGAAGCAGCCACAACCGACCGGTAAATGAGGTAGGAGCCAAGGGCAAATCCGCCTAAAGCCGCCGTTACTTTCAACCCCGATTTGGCGTTCATAGTCCTCTACCCTAAATTAGGCTGTTGACGAGCGATGGCAGGTTCTTTGCTACCTTCCCGGTCAGTATGGGGATTATACGAGCCCGGTGACTGCAGTTCCACCTGTTGAATGCGCTACGCTGTTCCTAACATACGCTGCATATGCCACTGACTGAATTACGTCTCTCCTGGCACAAACTGTGCGGAGTGCTCTGCCTCTTCTCCGTATTCCTTGTCGGGTGCCAGAGTACAAAGCCCGTGCAGGATCAGTCCACTGAGCCTGCCGCCGAAGGCACAGCGATACCTGCCGCAGAGGCAGAGGCCCGCTTACTGCGGGCATACGATGAGTGGAGGGGCACCCCCCACATGCTCGGAGGCATGAATCGGAATGGCGTGGATTGTTCTGGCCTGCTCTACGTGCTCTTTCCTGCGCTATTCGATCATCAGTTGCCCCGCACTACAGAGGATCAGGCGCGAACGGGCT
Organism: Salinibacteraceae bacterium; assembly: GCA_007124945.1. GTDB lineage: Bacteria > Bacteroidota > Rhodothermia > Rhodothermales > Salinibacteraceae > Tc-Br11-B2g6-7. The sequence goes on from SLED01000397.1 coordinate 1,689, forward strand.
CTCGCATAAACCGGACTGATCTTAGCGCCGGAGACCTTGTCTTCTTCCGCCCAAACCGAAAAACGCGTCACGTGGGTGTCTATCTCTCGGATGGGGATTTTCTACATGCGCCCAATAGCGGCGTGCAGATTGATAATCTGTCTGATACCTACTGGAACCGTTCCTACTGGATGTCTCGACGCGTACTAACGATGATACCAGCCCAGCATGCTCGGATTCCGACGGACCAGCCGGTGGTAGAACAGTCAGGCCGAACCGGCTGGTAGGCGCGGGATCACTCGGGCGCCTTCATCGTCTAAGGCGGTCACGTTTTCAGGAAGGCGCGGGCTCCCCGCGTTTGGCGCCGCTACCGCTCTGGTTGTGGCGCTCTGTTTTTGCTGCCGGCGGACGCTCCCGGCCCTCATCGACTGCTTAATGGGAATATCATCACGTATTATGAGTGACCAACGTGTATATCTGACGAAGGAAGGACTGGAGGATTTGAAGGAGGAGTTACAGTTCCTGAAGACCAAGGAGCGCTCGCGCATAGCTGACGACATTGCTGAGGCACGGGCGCACGGAGATCTATCTGAAAACGCAGAATACGACGCGGCGAAGGAGGAGCAGGGCAAACTGGAAGCGAAAATTGCCAAGCTTGAGGATACCATTGCCAAGGCTCGCCTGGTGGATGAAAAGCAGATTGACACGAGCAAGGCGTTCATTCTCTCGAACGTCAAAATCAAGAACAAGAAAAACGACGCGGTACAGACGTATACGCTTGTTGCCGAGCAGGAAGCCGACATCAGCCAGAATAAGATATCGGTGGATAGCCCCATCGGAAAAGCCCTTCTGGGACAGGAAGTGGGCGATGTGGTAGAGGTAAAGGTTCCGGCCGGTACGGTTACATTCGAGATTCTGGATATCTCCCGGTAATGCGGTGTGGCAAAGCGTTCGAGGAGGCCTAATATTGCGATCCGCTTTCTGTGGAAGCTCACGAAAGCGGTTCTCCTTCTCGTCATATCGTACCTAATTCTTTGCCTGCTCGCCCTAACAGCCTACCGGTACGTTACTCCTCCGATTACAGGCGTGCAGCTTCAGCGTATGGTGGAGGCTCGCGTTGCTGGCGAGTCCTACCAGCGGCAGTACCATCCTATAGCCTCGGATGCGATCAGTCAGCATCTCCCACGGGCTGTTGTAGCCGCTGAAGATGGCCGTTTCTATGAGCATCGTGGCGTTGACTGGCAGGCGGTTCATGAGGCCCGCACGGAGTTTCAGCAGGGAGCGCGTATGCGGGGCGCCTCAACCATCACGCAGCAGCTGGTCAAGAATCTGTTCTTCACCACACACCGGCTCCACATCAGAAAAGCATTCGAAATACCGCTTGCGTATGGAGCTGAAGTTATTCTTCCGAAAGACCGTATCCTGTTTCTTTATCTAACGGTGGTGGAGTGGGGCCCCGCCGTTTTCGGGGCTGAAGCGGCATCCCGCCATCATTTTGGGATCTCGGCCTCCGAGCTAACGCGCCGTCAGTCTGCCGGGCTTGCAGCCTGCCTCCCTGCGCCGCGTACACGCACACCTCAGGTGATGACGCGCTATACCGGTATCATCGAACGACGCATGGAGCAGCATGGATGGTAAGACGGTTATTTCTGGTTTTTCTTTACAATAACGGCGATAAAAGCTACCTCTTTTCAGTCATATGATCGATCTCCGCAGTGATACTGTAACGCGCCCAACTGATGCTATGCGAAAAGCCATGGCATCAGCCGAGGTTGGGGATGATGTTTTTGGAGAAGATCCCACGGTTAACAGACTGGAAGCGACGGTGGCTGATCTCCTGGGCAAAGAAGACGGTCTCTACGTTCCGTCAGGTGTGATGGCCAACCAGATTGGCATCGCGCTTCATACCCGCCCGGGCGATGAGGTAATTGTGGATCGATCCTCTCACATCTTCAATTACGAAACCGGCGGTCCTTCGGCTATCTCCGGGATACAGCTCCACCCAATTGACAGCCCAGAGGGCCTCCTCTCGCCAGACCTGGTTGAACAGGCCGTACGTCCCGCGTTTGATGTCTTTCCGCGCTCCCGTCTCCTATCCATCGAAAACACGGCCAACAAGGCCGGTGGACGTGTCTACTCCGTTGAGCAAATCGAAGAGATCGCTTCGCTGGCACGGGCGCACGACATGGCCCTGCACTTGGATGGTGCGCGCCTGTGGAATGCGGCTGTGGCGCTCGGCGTCCCGGAGGCCACATTGGCCGGGCCGTTCGATACGGCGTGGGTAGCGCTCTCAAAAGGACTTGGAGCACCGGTGGGGTCCGTGCTGGTAGGCCCGAGCGAACTGATGGCAGAAGCCCGGCGCCTACGCAAACGCCTCGGAGGCGGGATGCGGCAGGCTGGAATCATAGCGGCAGGGGGGCTCTATGCGGTACAGCACCATCGCGGGCATCTGGCCGACGATCATGCCCGCGCCCAGTCCCTCGCCGACGCCATCGCTTCCCTCCCCACCTTCACGCTCGACGTCTCGACCGTCGAAACCAACATCATCATTTTCGAGACCGTGAAACAGAGCGCGGAGAACGTTCTTGCAGAGCTGAAGGAGAATGATATTCAGATGACTGCCTTCGGCCCAAACACCATTAGGGCTACGACCCATCGTGATGTGGATGATGCGGCGATCCGGCGCGTGATCGCAGTGCTTCGCAGGCTGTACAGTTAAGCCGACTTCACGCGAATGCTGAGCGTCGGAAAGCCATCTGCGGTAGCGTTGAGAACATCCCCATCTGAGACGGGCCCTACCCCCTCCGGCGTACCGGTATACAGAAGGTCACCCGGCTCCAGCGTGAAAATGGTTGAGCAGTAAGCAATAAGGTCTGCAACCGGAAATATCATATCTGCCGTCGACCCTTCCTGACGTACCTCGCGATTTACCGTAAGCCTGAGCAGGATGTCCTGAACATCTGCGACTCCATCTGTAGGAATGAATTCTCCAAGCGGAGCGAATGTGTCAAATCCTTTGGCCACACTCCAGGGATGCCGTTTGTCCTTAGCTTTCTGCTGAACATCGCGCGCGGTCATGTCCAACCCAAGCGCGTAGCCGGCCACATGCTCCAGCGCATCCCCGGCCGGGATGTTCTTACCCCCTTTCCCGATGACCGCCACGAGCTCCAACTCATGATGCACCTCCGATGACTGAGGAGGAATAACGACCGTATCTCCCGAACCAATGAGCGCGGTCGATGGCTTCAGGAATACCATCGGTTGGGAGGGCACATCGCTTTTCATCTCAGCGGCATGCCTTGCATAATTACGCCCGATGCACAGTAGCTTACCTGGCCGATAGCGCTCACCGGTTGTCGGTAGGGTAATGGTCATGTCAGAATCCTCTTGTCAACTGAACAGTGTACGGCTGTAGAATACAGAGCAGCGCCATCGATGAGTACGAAGTAATCTGATTTCGCACGCAATTGACGAACTTATCTCGTCGAAGCGTGATCTTCGTTCACCTCGTTGTGTAAAGTAAAGGCTCGACATTTTTTCACTCTCGCGTCGGTACCCAGCCCGGCGCCCCAAAGCAGAGAATCCATGTACGCTATTATTGACGTTGCCGATAAACAGTTTAAGGTTCGCGAAGGTGATGACATCTTCGTGCCTTACCACAGTGATCTTACCCCGGACGATACGCTCACGATAGATCGCGTGCTACTGCTCTCCGACGATGAGTCCGTTGCGGTCGGTACGCCCACTGTGGACGGCGTCACAGTAGAATCTACCGTGCTTGAGCATGTCAAGGGTGATAAAGTGCTCGTGTTCAAGAAGAAGCGGCGCAAGCGCTACAAGGTGAAGCGGGGTCACCGGCAACAGTTTACGAAGATTCGCATAGACAGCATCAGCGGCGAGATCAGCGCCGAAGCAGAAGTTGAAGAGGTAGAAGAGGCTTCTGCCTAAGGGTACTCACCACCGTAGTTGTATCAATAGAAGAACTTTGAAGCAATGGCACATAAGAAAGGATTAGGCTCCACAAAGAACGGAAGAGATTCCAACCCGAAATATCTGGGTGTAAAGGCCTTCGGTGGTGAGACCGTGCCGGCTGGTACGATTATCGTTCGCCAGCGCGGCACCAAGTTTCACCCGGGCAACAACGTTGGGCGCGGCGGTGATGACACGCTCTTCGCCAAATCCGCTGGCGAGGTGGTCTTCGCGCGCCGGCGCGGACGCAGGTATGTCCACGTCGTCGAACGGGCATAACTCCCGCCCCGGGTATTCATACCAAAAAACGGCTCTCTCGTCAAGAAGGTGAGAGAGCCGTTTTTGCTTTTGCAGCTGTGCTGGAGTTTCAGAGATGCTGTAACGGCGGATTGTGTTTCAGATAAGCGACTGTCGCGCATTTCGACTGCGCCAGGCCCTCAGACATGCTGCGCAGAACTGCTATCTCGGACAGATTAACCATCCGGACGCGCGTAAATTTCGAAGTGAACCTCAATCTCATCAGCGGCGCGAATAACACCGAGCATTGCCGATGGAGGGTCCATCTCAAAATCTGTCATTGCCAGCTTTTTGGTCCCGGTTGCAAATACGCGTCCATCCTCAAGCCTGTCTGCCCACGCCACCAGCTCGACGATACGGCTTACGCCAGCGATAGATAGCTCGCCGGTAACATGAAGAGCATGATCCACCTCTCTTCCGTCAGGAGCTCTGGTTACAAGCGCATCGCGCAGCTCGAAGACAATTTCTGGAAAGCGCTCTCCCCGCATGGTCCGAAAGAGGTCGCGTGTCTCACGATCTCGGCCACAGACCAGGGAGTCAACCGGTACGCGAACCTCCAGGTGCGCCCTGTTAGCTTCTTCCTCCTCCACATCTGCTGGATCAACCTCCACCTCTTCCATATCATCGGCAGCTGTGGCGAGCCAGGCTTCACCAAGGAGCTCTTGAGCCGCACACGAGAAGTCACGGACTGTAGAGGTTCCTTCGATCCAGAGCCGGCTGTCCTCCGTGGGGATATACCGGCTCTGCGCTTCAACAATCTGTACCGCGCTCAGCGACCACGCAAGCACAAAGGCGCTCACGGCAAAAACGAGTAGCCAGATATAACCTCTTTGCGTATTCATATCTCCTCCGTCGTTCTCCAGTAAGTCTGATCACGGGTACACACAGGCCAATCGCGTAGCATTTCATCTGCCCGTACATTGAAGGGCTTATTCAGTTACTGGCCGGTGTGAGCTGCATATCAAACCTGACGAGTACTTCGGCAGCGGCTCGGATCGCCCCCATCATGGCAGAAGGGCGCTCAACGCCAAAGTCGTCTTCCATGTGGAACTGTTGTTCACCGCGAACACGGAGGTTCTCGCCGTCCATCGTACCAGTGATATCTACAGTAATATTTTGCCTTCCGCCGGCAACAATCATTTCACCCGTCGCCTGGGCGGTAAATTCGGAAGAGGCCGGCCCCTCCACGTCTACTTCATCTACACGGAAGAAAATGAAGGGGTACGAGTCCTTCCGGAGTGCTTCATGGATTTTCTCCTCTACGCTTCCTCGATCGGAAAGAATACTTCCCGTGTACACCTCCAGCGTCACATTACTGAATGATAGTGACCCTTCACCCAGCGTAACTTCTGCAGAACCGCCAAACTCGGTTGCCTGCGCGTCCCACGAGCGTCCTACATTGGAAGATCCTTCCAGTATCATTTCACTCGACTCATGATACGTGTAGCGAACGGGCTCGGCCTCAGAATCAGTATCCTGAGCGGCGGCAATCGAGGAGGTACTTAGTGGTAGAAAAAGGAGCAGAAAGGCTGCTACTATGGCTGATAGTCTCATCGCAAATCGGAATTCTGTTAATTATTGATACCGTATAGCCCACCGGCCGGGTCTCATTCCCGGCCGATGACCGCGTCAACAGTTTGGTTAGAAAGAGAAGGAGATCTCGGTGACGATGCCGTAGAACCGTGGATTCTGTGTGAGCTCAAGCCCATCGAAGCCTTCGTTCTGCTCGAAGTCGCTAAACCACTGGTTTACGTACTCTGTTTTGAAGAGAATTCCAGGGGCAATCTCGAACCCGAATCCGCCCTGTACACGATGGAGGTTTCCATCGGAGTCTACGTCGCGGAATTTATCAGTGGACGCACCGCTATAACGAGTCGCAAGATAGAAGCGCTCGGTTACATCAACCTTTGCTTCAGCGCCCCAATAGAGCCAGTTTTCCTCCGGCGTTCCTTCATTAGTCCCGTTGTAGTTGGCGTCTTCCACGTAGCCAATCAGTCCCCATATATCAAATGGACCAGGCTTCAGGTTGGCTTCGAGCTGATAGGCAGTCACGTCTTGCCCACCAAAGAGCAGCACCTGGTGCTGTCCTGCCAGGACATCCATGTACCGTGCAGGCGTCCGGGTGGTAGTGAAAAGATCAGCACGGGATCCCTGCGGGAATGGTGGATTACCCGAGGCATCTGCGCTGTAAAATGAGCCTCGCAGGCGCGCGTCACCTTCAAACAGGTTAAGTGCAAGCATGCCCAGTAAGGCGTTACGCTGTCCCTGACTGAAGTCTTGCGTACCCGGCTGGTGGAAGCCAAACATCGCCTCTACAACGTCGAAGTCAAAGTACACTTCAGCGCCCAGGCCAACCCGCACCGGATCCATAATGTAGTTACCGATTAGTGGGTTATTCTGCACCGCGCCGTTGTTGGAGCGTCGCTCAAGCTGATCGCCATAGTTAACGTAAAACTGACCGACCCTCAGGCTCATGACCTCCATCAGGCTCTCGTTAATGTTGAGAACGTTGACCGCCTCCGGTACGCGGTCAATCCAGGCATAGCCTTCCGTGAGTGTTACCTCCAGCAGGTGCGTAGGATTACTCATGTAGAAGTTCCATTTCAGATCGATACCATCAGTAATCTGATAGTAGAAATTCAGATTGCCTGCTGCATTCTGAAAGCCAGGGTTGAGGCTGGTAAGAGAGCCATCGTCGTTGCCGTGATCCAGGAATTGGAAACCACCAACAATGTCAGCGCCGATTTGAAGCCGTGGCTCCTCGTCAGCTTGTTGGCCAAACGCTCCCGTTGCCGTAGTAGAGAAAATGAGCGCTATTGCGAGTAAGAAGTACAGTACAAGAGATTTTCGCATAATGCACCAAATGGTTGTTTATGTCAGGCGTCGGGGGACGCCACGTTGATGTCGTTGTCTCGAATGTTGCGCCTAAAGAGTATCCAAGCAGCATCGAAACGTCCTTAGGGAATGCCCATTCGTGGACTACCAGCATGTTACCAGCTACGGTGTAAGGGAATTCCCCACTGGCCTCTTGACCAACGATAGCATGGCGTTGGCGTGCTATCGAACCTGACAGCCGAGTAGAATCCTGCGGTTAGCCGGTTCTGCCTCTTCGAGCGTATTCCAAACCCACAGCTCCAGGCCTGACTCAGTGCTTGCAGGGGACGATGATACAGACATGCATTGGCCCAAATCGTGGGAGGCTCGTCGCTTTCAGACGAGAGAATACGACACAGTTCAGGCCGCCCCCTTATCCAGCGGCCGGATCCCACGCCGGCTGCCGGGGGGTCACCAGTACATCCAGCACAGCCTGGTCGATAATGGGTTAACACCCATCGCCTACTCAGGGCAAGTAAGGCGCCCTGTTCGATGCTATCTTGTTTAACAGATCTTCGGGTAGTGGTACGTTTGAGACCACATCCACGTACTCAGATGTCTCGCGGTCGAATATCCAATCCGAGCCATAGAGAATGCGCTCAGGTCCCAGTGCGCGAATCTGCTCGACAGCAGCTGCATTCATTGATTCAATTGCTTGACGTACCTCCTCATCATCACCGGCTCGTTCAGCCGGGATCAAGACCTCCGCAAGATCGAAATAGACATTCGACAGCACCTCGGGCTTCTCCTCAAACGCGTCCACGAACGCCTGAGAAGCCGAGGCGGCAGCGTCACGGAACGGTCCCGGACCTCCGAGATGGGCCACCTGCACCGGCACATCGGTGAGAACCGGAAGAATCTCAGAGATGAATACCTCGGCATCCTCGTACCCGTACTCAGGATGACGAGTATAGATGTGCGCCACCACCGGAAGGCCCAAGTCGTTAGCCAGTTCTGCGATCTCACGCAACACGTCTACGTGTTCAGCCTTACGCAAATCCACGTCGGAGTTCGCGAGGTGCAGCTTAAGTCCGGTGATCGATTCATTTTCACCGCACCAGCGCACCTCTTCCATCGCATACTCGGCCAGCGGATTAACGCTGCAGAAAGCAACCAACCGATCGGGCGCGACCGCAGCCTGGTCCCCGACGTAGCGGTTCTCCGATCGCACACGCGCCTGCTCATTCTCGAACTCCACATCAGGAGCACCGAAAAAATACGCCACCGAAAGCAGAACCCCGTACCGAACACCTGCGGCATCGAGACGGGTAAGAATATCCGAAGCCCCGGTTGCACCCTCCAGGTCGTCTACCGTCCTGCCTTCCAACTCCTTGAGGAGGGTGATAAAGGCGTCCGTCGCGTCATCACTGCGAATATGCATGTGATGGTCAGCAAGCGGTGGATCGGGAGACGGCAGCGCGAACACATCCGCAAGAAGCATTGACGATGCTCCAAGGAAGAGAGCTGCAAGCAGCAAATGCCGAAAACGCATAGTCGAGGAGGGATTTGTTTATTAGGCGTTAGACCGGCGTACGCGAGGTTTTCGTAGGAGATACGTACTGAGGCGTGTTTTAGGCATTTTCTTGCAATAACGGCATTAAATAATTAGGTGAACCAGCCTCGGCCGCCGCAATAACGGCTAATAGTACGGGTTCTCCTCCGGTACCTCCTCTCCGCGATAGATCTCGCTGTAACGAACGTAGTTGGCCGCAAAGGAGGCGACATCGGCTACCTCCTCGTCGGTGAGCTCACGAACGACCCGTGCAGGACTCCCCAACACCAGCGAGCGAGGTGGAATCTCTGTACCACCGGTGACCAGCGCTCGCGCACCTACAAGTGATCCCGTGCCAATCGTAGCATGATCCATCACAACGGCTCCCATGGCGATCAGCACGCGGTCGTGAATGGTGCAGCCATGCACGATGGCCCCGTGCGCAATGGTCACCTCCTCCCCAATCGTCGTCGGCGCCGTGCCGTGTGTAACATGAATGACAGCGTTATCCTGCACATTCGTTCTGGCACCAATTCGTATTCGGTGGACATCGCCACGTATCGTAGTGTTGAACCAGACGCTACTGCGTTCCCCCAGGACTACGTCCCCAATGACATCGGCTGAGGGCGCTACGTACGCTGTGGGATGAATATCCGGTGTTCGGTTGATAAATGGATGCAACATGGAAAAGGGGGCGATGTGAAGGGGTCATCCAAAAGATGAATCTCAAGTAGACCGGTGGCGCGATCCGGTTGCGTCACGTGCGATGTTGCTGCGGTTAGGCACTCCGTACTATGCGGGTGCCAACAGTATTAATCGCCTGCCTGCTGATCGCCATGAAAGAAGAACGGCCTCTAAAAGATATCGTCGAATCGTACAAGCGTGTGCGCGCCTCCATGCAACAGACGCAATCGAATCTGAAGAAAGCAACCGAGAAGCTTTCATTCGTCAGAAAGCGCCTGAAGGCACAGTTGAAGCTGATCCGGCAGGTCCGGTACGAACGGTTTGGATGCCCGCTCGGCCATAGCTCCGAGGCCTGTGAAATATGGAACCGGTACGGGCAATATACAACCAGGAATTAGGCGGCGCGTCAGGTTAGGTCTTCCTCCAGCAAGGCACGAAGCTCCACAAGCTTCATGAGCGCCTCGATCGGGGTCATGCGCTCTGGATCGAGCAATTCGATACGCTCCTTTATCGCAGCCGCTGTAGGATCAGCGGGCTCGTCGAACAGCGAACGCTGAAAGTTGGCATCATCAATATCCGGCACGTGTGGCCGTGCAGCTTTGGAGGGCATCCCGTCTCCCCGGGATTCACGGTCCTCTACGACCAGCTCCTGGCTCTCCAATTGGTGAAGGATCGACCTTGCCCGATCGATAACAGGCACCGGCA
>SLED01000356.1 GCA_007124945.1 Salinibacteraceae bacterium
TACTCTTTTGCACGTATCCGTCTGCTGCATCTTGTTATTGCCCTCCGGTATACCGAGTTTATACGGCCTGACTCGACACCACCCGTACACATCATTTCACTATTCGCCACGAGCGCATGGCCTACATTGAGGAAGTTGTTGGACGTCAAATTCTCGACAGCCGGGGCAACCCCACCGTAGAGGTGGATGTCATCACGATGGAGGGCGTTATGGGGCGAGCCGCCGTGCCCAGCGGCGCCTCCACCGGCGAATTTGAGGCGGTCGAGCTTCGGGACGAGGACACCGAATTCTACATGGGCCAAAGCGTCTTGCGCGCTGTTGATAACGTAAACGAGATTCTGGCTGCGGAGCTCGAGGGCTTCAACGTGCTCGATCAAACAGAAATTGATGAAACGCTGATCGAAATCGACGGCACGGAAAACAAGGGCCGGCTGGGCGCTAACGCCATACTCGGTGTTTCCCTTGCCGTAGCGAAGGCAGCAGCTGCCACCGTCGGGCTTCCCCTCTATCGCTACCTCGGCGGGGTCCACGCGCGCACGCTCCCCGTACCGATGATGAACATCATCAATGGCGGCCACCATGCAGACAATAACGTGGACATGCAGGAGTTTATGGTCGTGCCCACCGGTGCCGACTCTTTCTCCCATGGCCTCAGGATGGGCGTGGAAGTCTTCCACAATCTCAAGAAAGTGTTGTCGGAGCGCGGCTACAGTACCACTGTTGGAGATGAAGGAGGGTTTGCTCCCAACTTAGCATCCAACGAAGAAGCTATAGAAGTTGTACTGCGGGCGATTGAAAACGCCGGCTACGTCCCAGGTGAGGATCTCCATATTGCACTTGATCCGGCCACGAGCGAAATGTTTGAGGGTGGCAGCTACAGGTTCTGGAAGAGTGATCCCGACACGATACGGTCCTCGGAAGACATGGTCGCCTTCTGGGAGCGCTGGGTACGCGAATACCCGATCATCTCCATCGAAGATGGGATGGATGAGGAGGACTGGGACGGCTGGCGGATGCTCACCGACGCCATTGGCGAGGATGTGCAGATCGTGGGTGACGATCTCTTTGTTACGAATACCGAGCGCCTGGCCCGCGGCATCGACGAGGGATCGGCCAACTCCATCCTCATCAAGCTAAACCAGATCGGAACGCTCACTGAAACGCTGGAGGCTATCGAACTGGCGACACAGCATCAGTTTACCTCCGTTATCAGCCATCGTTCGGGCGAGACCGAGGATACCACCATCGCCGATCTGGCTGTGGCCACCAATGCCGGCCAGATCAAGACGGGCTCTACCAGCCGCAGCGATCGCACGGCCAAGTACAATCGCCTTCTGCGGATCGAAGAACAGCTCGCGGGAGCCGATTACTATCCGGGCCTTGAAGCCTTCCGGTTCTAACCTCTTACCGCGGCGCTTCTCACCTGACCGCCTGGTGCCATGTCGTTCCTGTCCGTACTTGCCCGCCATTCGCGCCTTCTCGTGGCCGCCGTACTTGTCGGGCTTCTCGTCTGGATTCTCTTTCTCGACAGCCACAGTGTTGTAGACCGCGTGCGCTGGCATCAAGAGCATGCAGAGCTTACACAGGAAAACGAGCACCTGCAGGCTCAGATCGACACGCTGCAGGCCCAGTTGGATCGTCCCCTCTCCGACGACATCATCGAACGCATCGCACGTGAGCAGTACGGCATGCAGCGCGAAGGAGAAACGATCTACCCGATTGAAACACCGGAATAGCTGACGCTTCTGCCTCACGGCACCTTCCCGTACACTATGCGAACCCTGGCAGTAGGCATCGACCTTGGCGGCACGTCTATCAAAGGCGCCCTCGTCGATAAAGAAGATGGAATAGTTGAAGAGCATTCACTGCCCACAGAGGCCGAGCAGGGCCCGGAGCACGTGCTGGACCGCATCGCCACGGTCGTGAAGAAGCTCTGGCCCGAAGACGGCGCGGTACACGGCATCGGAATCGGTTCTCCCGGTGGCGTAAGTTGGGATCGCACCACCGTGGTGCGCTCACCTAATTTTCCTGATTGGGGAACCGTAAACGTGCGTGATGGCATTGCCAGACGCCTTGGATTTGACGGCCCGATTGTCGTAGGCAACGATGCGAACGTGGCCGGCCTCGGGTCAGCCTATTACGGTGCCGGTAGGCCCCACGACCATTTCATCATGGTAACCCTCGGTACGGGAGTAGGCGGCGCAATCATTTACCAGAACAGAATCTTCCGCGGAAGTACGGGAGCGGCGGCCGAAATTGGCCATATGACCATCGATTATGAAGGGCCACTGGCGCGCTCCGGCGTTGCCGGCGCCATTGAAGGATACCTCGGAAATCAGTTCTTGTCGCGCCACGCCTTTCTACGTTTGCTGAACGAGGACAGCCTCGTACACGACCTGGTGCCCGAAGGCAACCTCAAGAACGTTACGCCAAAGATTCTCTCCCGGGCCGCGGAGAAGGGAGATGCGTCTGCCCGCCGCATCTGGGAGTGGGCGGGGCACAAACTCGGGTGCGTCCTTGGCTCTGCAATCAACCTGCTCGACATCCGAACGGTTATTGTAGGCGGCGGAACGTCGGGGGCTGGCGACCTCTTGCTTAGCCCTGCCCGGGATACCGTTCGCCGCTTCGTCACACCCGCCCTGCAGGAAAACATCGTTATTTTGCGAGAAACCCTCGGAAATGAGGTAGGTATTTTAGGCGCAGCACGCCTCGCTTTTCAGTACCTGGATGCCGATGACCCTCCCTCACGAAGTAAATGAGCGGTCTACGGCTGTCCGAATGCGGATATGCCGGTGGCTTTTGCCCTGTCTGCTGGTCTGGATAATGATACTTCCGGAGGCAGTGTGGGCGCAGGAGGCCGCGCCCGACACACTCCAGGCCGACCCCGCAACACCGGCTGCCATCGATACGCTGCTGCACCTTCCTGCCATCCCTGGTGCAAGCCCTACGGCCGAAGCAACGCGCAGTGGCATACCCCCTGATGTCGAGTCGCGCCATGCGGACGGCCGGCGCGCCTCCCCTGCGGGCTCCCGTCGGAGCGGAGAAGGAGATGAGCAACAGGAGGGCGTGGTTTATTTTGCATCGGAAGACTCTCTCGTCGTCACATTCGACGGCGAAGAGGGCGACGTTGGACGCCTTAAAGGTCAGGCTTCCGTGCGGTACAACCGCTCGCGTATGACAGCGCATGAGATAGACCTCATCTTCAACAAAGATGAGATGCGTGCCCGCGCCGACGCCTCCGGTCCTCGCCTGCGCAACATCCCGAAGTTTCAGGAGGAAGGTTCGAACGATTCGTTTGAAGGTAGCGAACTCGCTTACAATTTCCGGACCGAGCGCGGGCGTGTACTCCGCGGTCTCTCAGAGATTGAAGACGGGTTTGTGCGCGCTGAGGTGACAAGAATACAGGATGACCGGACGATTTTTGTGAAGGACGGATCGTACACCACCGACCCCGTCCCGATCGACGAGACGCCATCTTACAGCTTGCGCGCCTCGGAGATGAAGATCGTGGACAACGAATGGATTTATACCGGTCCTATTCAACTCTACATCTTCAACATCCCGACCCCACTCTGGCTACCCTTCGGCTTCCTTCCTGCATCAGACAGCCGCAGAAGTGGCCCGCTACCACCTAACTATGGTGAGGATGAGCGCGGCTTTTACCTGCGCGACTTCGGCTGGTACTGGGCAATGAACGACTTGATGGATTTTCAGATACGGGGAGGCATCTGGACGAGCGGTTCCTGGCGCATCAATCCGCGCTTCCGGTATAATCGGCGTGATATGTACGATGGCCAGGCCAACTTCGAGATGGAGCGATCGCAACGGGGCGAGCAACACGATCCAAACTTCGTGCAGACGGAGCGCATACGGCTACGCTGGCAACACCGCCAGGACATCAACCCGACGTCCAGCTTTAATGCGAATGTTGACCTTACAACCCCCGGATTCCTCCGGCAATCAGACCAGGAATTCCGCGACAGGGTGAGCCAGACGGCCTCCTCCTCCATCACCTACCGGAAGAACTGGCGGGCTGTCGGGCGGTCCGTGACGGTCTCTGCCAATCAACGACAGACGTTCAACACAGGCGAGGCGACCATCACCTTGCCCGATATTAATTTCCGCCAGAGCCAGTTTCGCCCGTTTCAGCGTAGCGAGCGACCACCTGGCGCGGGTGAAGCCTGGTACGAGCGGATCAACCTCCAATACAGGGGTAACCTCAGAAACCGGTTCGACTTTACGCCTATCTCGGATGAAGAACTTATCGCCCGCGGAGACACTACCGCCGCTGGCGATCCCATCGACCCGAACATATCGTGGTACGAGGCTCTGTTCTCTCCGAGTGCATTTCGCGAAGGCACGGGAGAAGAGATTCCGTTTGATCTGAGGGCATCCCACAGCATCCCGGTGAGCGCCAACTTCTCAGTAAACCGGCTGCCCCTAATCGGGCCGATTAATCTCAACTTTACTCCTCAGTTTAGCTACGATGAGGACTGGTTCGTGGCAACCGAGCGGCGGCGGTTTGATGAAGAGGAGGGTCGGGTGGTGCGAGAGCAGGTGTCGGATTTTCATGCTCTCCGGCAGTTCTCTACCGGTATATCGATGAATACTACGGTCTTCGGCACCTTCCCCATGCGGGTTGGTTCTTTTGATGGTCTTCGACACACCATGAGGCCGAATGTCAGCTTCAGTTACCAGCCGGATTTCTCCTCGGGCCGGTTTGGTAACACGCGAACGTTCGAACGGCCGGTTGCCGGAGAGGAGGATGAGGTGGAAGAGGTACGCTACCCGATCGTCCGGGGCGTGCGCTCCGGTGAGCAACGATCATTGAGCTTTAGTCTCAACAACACATTCGAAACGCGGCGCGTAACGGTGGTTGACACCACGGGCGAGCGTCGCACGGACAGTGTGCAGCTCCTCACCTTGAATGCCAGCTCCGGATACAACTTCGCGGCTGACGAGTTCGCGCTTTCGGACATCTCGCTCACCGCGCGCATCCCGATCACAAACCGCGTGTCAATCAATTCGCGGGCAACCATATCTCCGTACCAGCTAAATGAGGAACGGACCTCACGAATTGATGAGCTGCTGTTCGACCCTCTACGACTAAAATTTGGCCGGCTCACGCGGATCTCTGCGAACACCAACTTCCGCCTGAGTGGCGGGGAAGGTGCCGGCGCTGGAGCAGCCCCAACGAGAGGCGGCAGGCCCGGCGCCGGCGGTCCGCCAGAGGCAGCACAGCAACAGGCCCGGCAGACCGGTCCGCCGGGTGCTGATGCCCGCGCCGGAGTGGATCCCGGGATGGAGCAGCCTGCCGCGGGAGACCGTTCCATTCCCTGGTCGGTCAACTTCAGCCTCAGCTACAGCCTTAACCGCTCCACTCCACAGCGAACTACCCGCACGGCGCGCGTTAACTCGCAGTTCAATGTCGGGCTCACCCCGAAGTGGCGTATCAGCGGAAATACGGGCTACGACTTTGTGGAATGGGAGCTATCGCAGACTCAGATTCAGGTATTTCGCGATCTCGGTGCCTGGGAGCTTTCATTCAACTGGGTGCCATTCGGCCGCTTTGAATCCTACGGTTTCACGCTCCAGGTTAAGAGCGGTCGACTACGCGACCTATTGCGCCTCGATGAGCCAAGTCGGGATGGTGGTGGCCGCTTCGATGGCTTGACCGGCGCAGGAACTTCACCGTTTTAAGGCACCAACTGTAGTGATTCGGTGCGGCCACAGAAAGTCTCTGGCTCATTACCACCACTCCTCCCGCGTTTTGCATGGTTCGTGGGAACCAAGCCTCTCACGCAACCTTTCGAACGCAAAGCGCCCTGAACCTCATTGCACAAACGGACAGCTGCACCCCCATGTATCAGTCCCTTCGACGTATGCTGTCCCGGCGCTCCGCCCCTACAAAGCACGACAGGGCCATCGCGGAACAGCTGCACACGATGCTTGAGGATACCATCGACCTTGCCGGCGCATCGGGTCTACAGTTTTACGTGCTCAACGGCACCGTAACCGTAGTAGGCGATATGAAAAACCCCCGCGACCGCGACTTTTTGCTCATGCTCATTGAGGAAGTACCGGGCGTGGAAGAGGTGCGGTCAAACGTGCAGATCGAAGATGCACCTTTGGCCTCCACTTATGACGCTCTCCTGATTTCTACTTAGACCTCACGGGCTTTAATCACCCACGCGTTGTCTACACGGGAGAAGCCAAGGCGCTCGTAGAATCCGGAGGATATGTCTGAATCGCGAAGGACAAGCTCAGTGCCTTCACATCGCTTAAGCACCTCGTTAATAAGCGCACGCCCCACGCCCAGGCGCTGCACATCAGGCGCTACGGCCAGATCGCAGAGATAGCTGTAGAGCACGCCATCCGTAAGCACGCGGGCAATACCAACGAGCTCGCCTTTGTAGTGAGCCGTGAGCACGAGGGACGAATTTTCGAACATGTCCCACACCTGGCTCAGGTTGCTAACCGGCCGAAGCAACGGTGCTTGGCGATACAGCGTAGAGATGCGGGCTGGCGTGAGGCCATCCAGCCCCTCGCGGAAGTCGACATCCTCAAGATTTGACACGTCGTCTGCGGCCATTGCTCATCATGAGTTTTAACAACATGGGGCGCGTGCACTTTCTACTCGCTACGCGGTGCTCGGGGTAGCCAGCGCCTTAGTTACTTTGTCGGCAGCTTCCTTTAGCAGAATGGCGGTTTCGATAGGAAGTCCGCTCTCCTCAAGTATCTGCTGCCCTTCCTCGGCGTTGGTGCCCTGTAGGCGGACGATCAGCGGCACGTCGATATCTACGTTCTTGGCGGCCTGAACCACACCGGTGGCTACACGATCGCACCGGACAATGCCGCCGAAAATGTTTACAAGGATAGCTTCCACGTTCGGATCTTCCAGAATAATACGGAAGCCAGCCTCTACAGTCTCGGCGCTTGCCGAACCACCGACATCCAAAAAGTTCGCCGGTTCGCCACCGGCAAGCTTAATGACATCCATCGTGGACATGGCCAGACCGGCGCCATTTACCATGCAACCGACATTACCATCCAGCCGAATGTAGTTGAGATCATGCTCGCTGGCTTTCACCTCAAGCGGATCCTCTTCATGCACATCGCGGAGTGCGGCCAGGTCCTTATGCCGGAAGAGTGCATTGTCGTCGATATTAATCTTGGCATCCACCGCCACAACGTTGCCATCCTCAGTAAGGACGAGTGGATTGATCTCGGCGAGCGTTGCGTCACTTTCGCGGTACGCCGTGTAGAGCGCCGAGATGAACTTAGTCGCCTGCTTAAATGCGGTACCTTCGAAGCCGAGCGAGAACGCAAGTTTACGCACCTGGAAACCCTGCAATCCGATGGTCGGGTCGATAAACACCTTGTGGATCTTCTCGGGCGTTTCCTCAGCCACCGTCTCGATCTCAACCCCACCCTCGGTAGACACCATGATAGCATCCATTGAGGACTGCCGGTCGAGCGTTACACCCACATAATATTCCTTGGCAATATCGACCGCATCGGCGATCAGCAGCGCACGTACTTTCTGCCCTTCCGGCCCGGTCTGGTGGGTGACCAGATTCATGCCGAGAATCTCGTCCGCGCGTTCACGGACCTCGTCGATGCTCTTGGCCAGCTTCACGCCGCCACCCTTACCACGACCACCGGCGTGAATCTGCGCCTTCACTACCCACATCGAAGCGCCTTGCTCTGCAAGCGCCTCGGCTGCTTCAACCGCCTCATCGACGGTTCGGGCGACACGCCCGGGCTGCATGGCTACACCGTAGGACTCGAGGATATCCTTAGCTTGGTACTCGTGTACTTTCATGATGGCTATTTCGGTTAAGGGACAAGCGATTTCAGGCCGCACGGGCAGTGCCGGATGGACCCATCAGCGACTGCCTTTCGTTTCAACGCGTAAGCTACGTATCGGAGCGGAAAGAGCCAACCATGTGCGTCGCAGGTTGGATGAAATCATCACGCAGTAACTCGGTTTGCAGTGACAACGTTTGATCTTCACATCATCCGCAGACTCGTTTCAGGCTTTTTCCTGCTAACGATTGGGCTCATCGTCTTCTTCATACTCATCCATTACCTGGAGCATGTCGATGAGTTTATCGAGCGCGGTGCCGAAAATGCTGAGATCTTTCTGCTCTACTACCCGAGCCTGATACCAGAGATCGTACGGCTGACCTCCCCCCTCGCGCTATTTCTTGCCGCCGTCTATCTAACGGGCAAGCTGGCGCAAGAGCTGCAGCTTACTGCGCTGCAAACGAGCGGTGTATCGCTCTACAGACTTCTCCGGCCCTATTTGCTCGTGGCCATTGTAATTACGGGAGGGATGTTCTGGTTTAATGGGTGGGTCGTTCCGCATACGAACAAGACCGTGCTCGATTTCGAGGATCAGTACCTGAGAAGCGGCCCGTCGCAGCTCGATGTTAGTGATATTCATCGGCAGAATGGCCCGGGATCCATCGTCACCGTATCATTCTACGATCGACGGGACGAGATGGCCCACCGGGTCTCTGTACAGCAGTTTGACGCCGAACGGACCCTGCGCGAGCGAATCGATGCGCGCCGGATGTGGTGGGAAGATTCGCTGGGCGTGTGGCGCATGAATGACGTCGTCATCCGATCGTTTGGTGAGGATGGCTCCGAGCAACGGAGAACCACATCACAACTGGATACGCTGCTCAACGTTTTTCCGCGAGACCTGGCACGCACCGACCGGGACGTTGAGTCGATGACTATTCCCGAGGCGGGGGATTACGTGGAGGCTTTGCGTCGCTCCGGGGTAGAGCAGATTGGAATTACCCTTGTCGGCTACTACTCCAAATTCTCCTACCCCCTGGCCAACCTGATTGTGGTACTTATCGCAATCCCGCTGGCCTCAGTGCGCCGCCGAGGCGGGCAGGCTGTGCAGCTGGGACTCGGTCTGGCTACCGCGTTCCTGTACCTGGCCGTGCAGAAGATTTTCGAGCCGCTTGGCTACGCCGGTACGATCTCTCCTTTCCTCGCCGCCTGGATCCCGCACGTGCTCTTCTTCCTTGTCGGTTTGTACCTGCTGTGGAATGCACGCAAGTAGCGTTACGCTTCGCCACTTACACCGCCAAACTGAATATGATCGTGCCCGGAGCCACCCTTCGACCGCTCCGGAATATCGCCGTGGGAGCGCTCGTACCGCTCGATATTCTCGTGTAGCGCGCGAAGTAACCGCTTGGCGTGCTGGGGTGTAACGATGATGCGGTTTTTCACCTGTGCCTTCTCCACGCCGGGCACCACCCGAATAAAGTCGAGGATAAACTCCTCGGGCGAATGGGAAATCATTACGAGGTTAGAGTAGACGCCCTCGGCTACTTCCTTCGTCAGTTCGATATTAAGCTGCTTTTTCTTTCCTTTCTTGTCGGCGCTCATGCGGGTACAGTTCTGTTCGAGAAAAATTGTGTCTGAGGGTTGAAGGTGACGGAGCTTATTCCGCCGAACCGTCACCCGTATCAAGGGATGAGTCAGGGCGGCGTTTCACACCATTTCCGTTCCCGTTACCATTGGCCCCTGCTGCGGCGAGTGCGCCAATGAGGTCGCTCTTGGTGATGATCTCGTAGGAGCCCTCACCGTTGGGCTCCACCAGGATGGCGCCCGCACCCTCGTCGATATACGCTGAGAGATGCTCAAGATGGAGCGAGCGCGGAACGATGGGGAAGGGATCACCCATGATGTGCTTCACCTCGCTTGACCGAGACTCCGGCTCGTCAATCAGTTTGTTGAGGATGCTCGACTCAGTAAGGCCGCCCACAACCTCTCCATCATCAATTACCGGAAGCTGTGAAATACTGTGTTCTGCCATCCGTTTGATAGCATCACCGAGCGTATCGGTAGGCGCGACGGAGATAACGCCCTTGAGCTTCACCCCTTTTCGCTCAGCGAGCACCTCCTCCACCGTCATGCTGGGCTTCTCCTCAATGAAACCGTGATTCTGCATCCAGTTGTCGTTGTACGTCTTCGAGAGGTACCGGAAACCGGAATCGGGCAGGATTACCACGACCACGTCATCCTCGCTCAGCTCTGATTTGTGCGAGCGGAGCCACTGCAGCATCCCCGCAACGGCCATCCCACACGACTGCCCAACGAAAAGCCCTTCCTCGCGTGCCAGGCGCCGGGTCATCAACATGCTCTCTTTGTCGTTCACGCGAACGTAATCGTCCACGATATCAAACTTCATGTTTTCGGCAAGAATATCCTCCCCTACGCCCTCAGTTAGATACGGGAAGATGTCCTCTTCCTTAAACTCTCCCGTATGGAAGTACGAGTAATAGACCGACCCGTACGGGTCAACCCCGAGGATTTTCACGTCCGGATTCTGATCCTTCAGATACCGTGCGGTACCGGAGATGGTACCACCTGTGCCCGCACCAGCTACATAATGCGTGACCTTTCCCTCGGTCTGCTCCCATATTTCCGGTCCCGTGGTCTCGTAATGGACCTGCTCGTTGGCGGGATTGTCGTACTGGTTGAGGTAAACTGAATTCGGTATTTCGGTGGCAAGCCGGCGGGCAACGGAGTAATACGAGCGTGGATCGTCCGGCTCCACGGCAGTCGGGCACACGATTACCTCCGCCCCGAGTGCTCGCAACACATCCACCTTTTCTTTGCTCTGCTTATCGGTAGTCGTGAAGATACAGCGGTATCCTTTGGCAATAGCGGCCAGCGCCAGGCCAGCACCCGTATTTCCGCTCGTCCCTTCGATAATGGTGCCCCCCGGCTTTATCAGGCCGCGCTGCTCGGCATCCTCTATCATCGCAATGCCGATTCGGTCTTTCACCGACCCCCCGGGATTGAAAAACTCGACCTTAGCGAGAATAGTGCAGGGGAGATCTGCACCGAGACGATTGAGCTTTACCAGCGGGGTATTCCCCACCGTGCCCATAATGCTATCGTGCCACATGAACGGAATAGGTTTTATGTAAGGTAAAAATATCGTATATGTGTTAACGGCTGAAGAGCAGAGTGCTGCACTTTCCATCCGGAATCGTGTGATACGGAAGTCGCACGAGTTGGATCAACCGGTCTCCCGCACCTCAGCCACAGGATAGGACAAAACAGTGTGCTGATGCAACAACGATAACGACGGCCCTTCATGATGGACTCGCTTGAGGCATCGCTCGGTCCGGTAGAAGCGGATATCATCACCGCCTCGTGTACGGTGCGTGGTGAGGTGGTTCACCGTAACGACGCGTGGAAACGCATGCTTGGAGAGGACGATCTATGGGATTACCTCACCGAGAGCGACGTGGAGCTCGCCGAGCAACGCGTTCAGGAAGCTGGCCTGGGCTCGCTGGTCACGAATGAAGTGTTCATGATACAGCAGGTGGGCCGAGATGAGCCCGTCCCTGTGCTACTGAATTTCGTTCCCGTCTATAGCCCTTCAGATGAAGACCCGGAGGAAGAGCGTGAGCAGGCCTACGTCAGCGCCGTACTGATAACCGGTGAGGCCCTGATGGAACCGGCTTCTTGGGCCGGGGGACAGACGAAACGTCATCGGCTGGAGTCGCTCGGTCGGATGACGATGGGCATTGCGCACGACTTCAACAACCTTCTGAGCGGCATCCTCGGCTACACCGAACTGCTTCTCAATCAGATCGATGATCCGTCGGAGGAAAAGCCGCTTGAAAAAACAACACTACGGCAA
>SLED01000284.1 GCA_007124945.1 Salinibacteraceae bacterium
AATACTGGACACATCGTGCGCAATTTCGCACACGCTACGCACCTGCTCTTTTTCCCAATTCAGCACGCAGTCAGGCATGTCCATTACTGATTTCAAGATGAACAGTAGCAGTGCAGCTCCGACGCGTTTTTCGGCAGCGCCCGTTGCCGCGGGTATAGCGCTGCTGTTGATGCTGGCCGGGTGCATGCCGGGCGCAATGTTCGATCTGCAATCGCTGGAGGGACAGCGCATGGCGGTAGTCACATCGGCACCGCCCGTCGACCCGATTGTGTACCATGAGCGGTTATCGCAGGTAGGGGTGTTTCCATACGCCGAAGACGGGCGCGAGCCGCGTGGGTACGAGGAAACGGAGGTGGAGCGTGCTGAACAACTTGAGGCTGTGCTTCGGGAGGCCATGCGGGACGTTAACCTGGTGGACTCAATCGGTCCACGGATTGGAGCGTTTACGGCGAACCGGCTGGCGCTGCAGCTTACGGAGGATCCGGAAGCGGCGGATGTGCTTCTCGATATACGTATTCTGGACTTTGGGTTAACGACAGGAGGCCTCGGGCAAGGGGCCACCGCGTTCATAGATGCCGACATCGCCTTGCTGGATGCCGAGACGCGTGATGTGCTTTGGGCGTTCTTTCCCCCGGAAAAAAGCTCCCGTGATATCAGCGCGCGCCGTCTGTTCTCTGTCGACGAAGAGTACTTGCAGGCGGTAATGGAGGATCATATCGATTGGATCGTTGAGCGATTCGAGCGCCAATTGCGGTCAGACTCGTAGCGCTCGTCGAGATGTGCCTGTTCGGGTATTGTTGAAAAACGTCGGGCGCCAGCACCTCCATTCCGCGCTGGCGCCCTGTTTCACATGGTGTCAGGCTTCCGGAGCGAATGCGCACGATACGTTCGGATTCCACTCGGCAAACATTCCTTCGGGGTTATTTCGCCAGAGCCAGACGTGCAGGGTCCATGCCCCAAACTCACCAACGTGCGGGCTATTCTGGAAGGCTTCTCCAAAGAGTGACGGCTGGTCGCCCTCAATCGGATCCCCACCTTCCTCCGCCGGTGGGGCAAAAGGAAGAATATACTCAACAGCCACGAGCCGAAGCTTGCCATTTTTCATCGGCTCATACAGGAGGGCTTCGGGTTTTAAGGCGTCAATGTACCCGTTACCGAGGTAGGCCGGATTTCCGTAGTGGTAGCCCATTCCTCCGAATTCGGGGTGCTCAACGCACGGACTTAGTTGCGCGAACCAGCCCGCCTCAGCGGCCTTGTCGAAATTGTGAAACGGGGCTGTCAAGTTTCGTACCGCGGCAAGCTGGGCTGCGATGTTGCCACCAACAGGCGTGCGCTTATCCGCTGTTAGTTCTACGTCGATCGTGGCGGAAGAAGGCGTCTCCGCAGTGAAAGGTACTGTTTCGCAGGCTGCGAACAGGAGTAGTGCACCGAGAAGCGGAACGACCGTGCGAGTTGTGAAATGCTCATACATGGGGTGTCCTCTGGATTAAGTGGGGGAGAAAGGGCCAAGAGGCCTGGTTCCCAAGGTCAGCCGGGCGAACCTGTAATCCAAAGAGTTCTGGCCCATTCTATCACTTATCGGTGGTGCAGCACGTGGTGCGCTGCCGGTAGAGGTGGTGGGCGGCCCGTTGCGCGGGAAGTGATCTTAATCAAGCGCCAGCAGGCGTGCGCCGCGCACTACTTTTCAAACAGCGAGCGAGCTTCGCCGGGCACGTCATACCCGAAGTGCTTGAAGGCCCGCGGGCTCGCAACCCGTCCGCGGGGAGTGCGCTGCATAAAGCCTTCCTGGATGAGGTACGGCTCGTAGACCTCTTCGATAGTGCCGGCGTTTTCACCGACAGACACCGACAGGTTTGAAAGCCCGGCCGGTCCGCCACCGAACTTCTCTATCAGTGTGAGAAGAATGCGTGTATCCATGTCGTCGAGCCCTTCTTCGTCCACATCCAGGGCGTTGAGCGCATGATCAGCCACGGCCCGTGTTACGCGGCCGTCGCCCTCCACCTGCGCGAAGTCGCGCGTGCGTCGAAGCAGCCGGTTGGCCACGCGGGGCGTCCCACGGCTGCGCCGGGCTATCTCGTGCGCCCCACCGTCCGAGGTTTCAATCTCGAGAATGCGCGCGGAGCGCTGTACAATAGCCTGTAAGAGGTCGGCCGTGTAGTAATCATACCGGAAATCGATCCCGAAGCGGGCGCGAAGCGGCGCCGTAAGCAACCCTTTTCGGGTGGTAGCGCCCACCAGCGTAAACGGTGGCAGGGTGATTTGCACGCTGCGTGCGTTAGGGCCACTGTCGATTACAATATCGATATGGTAATCTTCCATCGCGGAGTAGAGGTACTCCTCCACGACCGAGCTGAGCCGATGGATCTCGTCGATGAACAGGACATCCCCTTCCTGCAGATTGGTGAGCACGCCAGCAATGTTGGCGGGCTTCTCCAGCACGGGGCCGCTCGTCGTGGTGACACTCGCCCCCATCTCATGCCCGATGATGTGCGCAAGCGTGGTTTTCCCAAGGCCGGGCGGACCGGAGAGCAACACGTGATCCAGCGTTTCGCCGCGCTGGAGTGCTGCTGTCATAAACACGCGCAAATTGCGCTTGATTTTGTCCTGACCGATGAAGTCGTCCAGCGACTGTGGTCGCAGCAGCTTTTCAACATCCTCTTCGGTGGGGCTCGGCGTTGGTTTTAGAGCGTTCGGACGCGACGTCATTCAGATAGCAGTTACGTAAAGATGCAGGCCGACGGGGTAGCGCCAAAGGTAACCATTTACGGAATCGGCGAAATTCGGTTGACAAACCCGAGCGGGCGTGGTACGTTTCAGGCACTATGTTTGCTGTCGACGACGTTCTTATTTCGGATGCCCTGCTTGAGGCGCCTTTCATGTGCGTGCTAAGCGCGTGCAAGGGGGCGTGTTGTGTACAGGGTGAATCCGGGGCGCCACTTCGGAAAGAGGAAATTGGCGAGCTTGAAGCAGCCTTGCCACATGTTTGGGAGGACCTCCGGCCGGCCGCACGCCGGGCGATTGAGGAAAATGGCGTCTGGGAATCGAACGAAAACGATGATTGTGCCGTACCATGTACTGATGACGGCGTATGCGTTTTTGCCACGTTCGATGGGCCGGTAGCAATTTGTTCGCTACATCGCGCCTATGAGGAGGGGCAGTCCGAGTTTGTCAAGCCGATATCCTGCCACCTTTTCCCCCTGCGCATCGAGCGAATTGGGGAGTTCGACGTGGTGAATGTACAGCGCCTGCGCATCTGTCGTCCAGCACGAAAGGAGGGGCGGCGGGCCGGTGTGGAGCTGGCGGAGGCACTCCAGCAGCCCCTTACCCGAGCATACGGCGCTGCCTGGTATGAGAAGTTTTACCGGGCATGGTCTGAGCGCAGGCAGCAAGCCGGACTCTCTCCATCACGTATTCCGGAGAAGGCATGTTAAATCTAAACCAGCAGCAGAAATTACAGCAGAAGCTGTCGCCGCAGCAGATTCAGTATATCAAGCTGCTGCAGCTTCCCACGATGGCGCTCGAACAGCGCATCAAGTCGGAGCTGGAGGAAAACCCGCTTCTGGAGGAGGGGGAAGAGGAAGACAAGCTGCTGGAGAACGAGGAGCCGCTAAAGGATGAGACCCGCGGGGATGACGAGCACGCCACTGCCGAGGAAGATGCCGAGCGCGAGCCCGAAGCCACGGAGGACGACTACGACTGGGAAGAGCTACTGAACAGCTCAGACGACCTGTATGGTTACAAAGCGCGGGTAGATAATAGCAACGAGGAAGACGACCGCGAGCGCCCCATGCCCGCGAAAAGCTCCATCGCCGAGGACTTGCGCGATCAGCTAACCTATCTGGATCTCTCAGAGCGTGAGAAACTCATCGCAGAGCAGATCATCGGGTCAATCGATAGCGACGGCTACCTCCGCCGCCCACTGGAGTCCATCGTGGATGATATCATGTTCAACCACGGGCTGGAGCTCGACGAGGACGATGTGGAAGAGGTCATCAAGATCGTTCAAACGCTTGACCCCAAAGGGATTGGCGCGCGCGATCTGCAGGAATGTCTGCTGATACAGCTTCGTAATCTGCCCGAAGATGTAGACTACCGGGAAACCGCCATCGAGATGATCGAGGAGGAGTACAAATCCTTCACGATGAAGCACTTCGGGAAACTGAAAAAGAAGCTCAAATTGACCGACGAGGAGCTAAAAGAGGTTTTTGAGCTTGTTCAACGCCTCGATCCCAAACCGGGAGAAGGAGAGTTTACAGCGCAGCAGAATTACATCACACCCGACTTCACGGTGCGCTATGTGGACGGCGACTTCATCGTCACTCTAAATGGAAGAAACGCGCCGGATCTGCGGATTTCCCGGCACTATCGCAATATGCTGGAGAAGCTCTCCGCAGAGAAGAAAAAGAAGAAGCAGGAAGAGGACGAGAAGCGTAATGGCATTGATGATGATACGCGGCAGTTTCTCAAGAACAAGTACGAGTCAGCCCGCTGGTTTATCAACTCAATCAACCAGCGTCGGCACACAATGACGAAGGTGATGCACGCCATCATTGATCTGCAGGAAGACTTCTTCAAGTACGGCGAAGGGCATCTCAAGCCGATGATCTTGAAAGACATCGCAGAGATCATCGACATGGATATCTCGACCGTGAGCCGAGTGGTAAACGGTAAGTACGTGCAGACTGAGTTTGGCGTGTACGAGCTGAAGTACTTCTTCTCGGAAGGATTGGAGACGGAGAGTGGTGAGGAGGTCTCCAACAAGGAGGTGCGCGCTATTATTGAGGGAATTGTCGCGAATGAGGATAAGACGAAGCCACTTTCGGATCAGAAAATTGCCGACAAGCTGGAGGAGCGTGGTTTCAAGATTGCCCGCCGCACCGTCACCAAGTATCGCGAGCAACTGAGCATACCGGTGGCGCGCCTCCGGAAGGAGATTGTGCTGGAGGAGAGCTAAGCGCCGAACCGTCCTCGTCGTATTTTTGAGCCCACCACCTTCGGATGGAATTCCTTGCTGCGGAAGCTGAGTCGTGGTTCTACCTCGCGTTGGCTCTGGCCGGCGCGATTGTTATCGGACTGCTCGTGCACGCGATAGGGTTTTACATTGTGCGCGGACTAAGCCGGCGTGTGGGTCGTGGCGAACCGGTTCGGAAGGAGGTGCTGGCCCACATCTATCGGCCACTTCAACTGCTGGTGCCACTCTTGGTGGCCTCTGGAGTTGTGTCCATTGCTGCGCCGGAGTTTGCGCCGGGCGCCGAGGGGCCGCTTGGAAGTCTTCTGCACATTGGTGTCGTTTTCAGCGTCGCCTGGTTGTTGATAGCTCTCGTGATGGCTGCGGAGGACATCATCAGCCGGAAGTTTTCGATGGAAGAGGCTGACAACCTCCGCGCGCGCAAGATTGTGACGCAGACGCGTATCCTGCGCCGCATCGCCATCATCATTATTGGCGTATTGGCTGTGGGGGTCATGCTGTTCGAGTATGAAGCCTTCCGGAGCCTGGGTACCGGTATCCTTGCCTCCGCCGGCATCATCGGGATCGTGGTAGGGCTCGCCGCACAGCGTACCATTGGTACCATCATCGCCGGCTTCCAGATTGCTTTTACGCAGCCCATTCGGGTGGATGATGTGGTGATCGTTGAAGGCGATTTCGGATGGATTGAGGAAATTACGCTGACGTACGCGGTGGTTCGCGTGTGGGACCAGCGCCGCATCATCGTGCCCGTCACGCACTTCATCGAATCGCCCTTTCAGAACTGGACGCGCGAGACCTCCGACCTGCTCGGCACCGTTTTTCTGTATGTGGATCATCGTGTACCGTTTGCTGAGGTGCGGGAGGCGGTCGGCCGCATTGTGGAGGCGTCGGAGTATTACGATGGCCGCGTATGGCGCCTGCATGTGACGGATACCTCGGAGCGAACGGTGGAGATGCGCCTCCTGATGAGCGCGAAAAGTGCGCCCGATCTGTGGGAGCTACGTTGCGAGGTGCGCGAGAAGATTGTGGCGCACCTGCAGGAGCGTTACCCCGAAGCGCTACCACGCGTCCGCGCCGAGATTCGCGGCGAAGGGCCGGTAGACGTGCCCTCAGTTTCTGTCCCACCCTCGGAATAGTGCACTCAGCCACCTGCTGCCCATGCTGTCGGACCTTCTTGTGGTGGAACTGGCGAGCGTGCTCGCCGGGCCGAGCGTTGGGCAATTCTTCGCTGAACTCGGCAGCACCGTCATCAAGGTGGAGAATCCACGCACCGGCGGGGATGTGACGCGGCAATGGACACTGCCCGACGAGAACCCCCCGGATGACCGCTCGGCCTATTTCTGTTGCTGCAATTACGGCAAGCAGTCGCTGGCGCTGGACCTGTCGGACTCCGCCGGGCAGGAGGTGCTGCACGCGCTCGTGGCGAAGGCGGACATCGTGATTGCCAG
Source organism: Salinibacteraceae bacterium (assembly GCA_007124945.1). Lineage (GTDB taxonomy): Bacteria > Bacteroidota > Rhodothermia > Rhodothermales > Salinibacteraceae > Tc-Br11-B2g6-7. The sequence continues at coordinate 6,418 of SLED01000284.1, forward strand.
CTATCGGCCGGGTACGGCTAAGAAGCTGAAGGCGGATGCAGCGACGCTGTGTGCGTTGAATCCTGGATTATTGTACGGCCACATCACAGGGTACGGCCCCGACAACCCGCGCGCGGGTTACGACGCGATTATCCAGGCCGAAAGCGGGTTTATGGCGATGAACGGTGCTCCCGACGGCCCGCCCACAAAGCTGCCGGTAGCGCTGATGGACGTGCTGGCAGCGCATCAGCTAAAGCAGGCACTGCTCGTGGGCCTGCTGCAGCGCACCGAGACCGGTCGCGGCGGCTACTTCCCAGTGTCGCTGATGCAGGCCGCCGTGAGCGGACTGGCCAATCAGGCGACGAACTACCTCGTGGCAGGGCACGTGCCTGAGCGGATGGGCTCGGCGCACCCCAACATCGCGCCGTATGGCACCACGTACGCCACCGGAGAGGGCGGCGACGTGATCCTCGCGGTGGGCACCGATCGGCAGTTTGCGGCGCTGTGTGAAGTGCTTAATCTTTCGCACATCGCTTCTGATTCTCGCTTCGCCACGAATGCGGCCCGTGTGCAGAACCGGGACGCACTCGACGAGGTGTTGCGGGCAGCTATTGGCGAGAAGAAGCGGGAGCCGTTTCTTGAAGCACTTCGACAGCGCAACGTGCCCGCTGGCGCCGTCCGCACGCTGCCAGAGGTTTTCGCGGATGCGCACGTCGCCCCTATGGTGCATGATAGCGCTGGAGTCGGACATCCGCCGGGTCTGCGACAGTTCGCCAGTGCGTCTCCTGGCGCACGCGCCGAGCTGCGCCCGCCTCCTCGCTACGGCGCCGACACCGCCGCTGTGCTCCGCACCCACGCCGGTTTTGACGATGAGCGGATTCGCAGGCTGCGCGAGGCCGGCGTTGTCCAGGTAGCGGACTCAAAGCGCGAGCGGGATGATGGCGGCTAAACGACGAGGGATGGCTGTCACTGCTCCGGTAGCGACCTATCATGATTACGTCTCTACGCCACTGTAGCAATACCTTTCCTTCTTGCAGCAGCCGTCTCGGTTGCCACGCCCAGCCGCGACCGTTGGCAGCTAATGATGACGACGTGGTGCTGTGTGCGCGCCGGGCGTGAACCGGCCGTGACAAGTAGAATTAAAGAGAGGGGAAGCCCAGGCCGGCGCCATGGGAACGCAGCAATCCGCCCGAGAAGGGCGCGACGAGGAAAGGATCGAGCCTGCACGGGCAAAGGACGCACCTACGGTGCTTGTGTTTTGCTTCCCGTCAGCGCTACAGAAAGGTCGCGCCGCTGGCGCTGTTCGCAATGAGAGCGTCAGCCTACGAGCATCTCATTGCAGCCATCTTGGCTGCAACGCCTCGTCGGGACCGTTCCGGTCCAAGTTCGGGCGTAGGAGGGCATAGAACCGGACCGACGCGAGCGCGGTACCTCCGCAACATCCACTATCGTCATCGTGAGCGCAGAGAGCGCAGCGAACGAAGACGAACGATGGCGCACAGCCAGGCCGCCGTCGATCTTGCGTCACGCCTCGACGAACGCGACGAGGGAGACAGACCATACCCCGGTAGAGACGTATCATGATACGTCTCTACGCCACCGTAGCAATACAAAAAAACCTTTCCTCATTGCAGCCATCTTGGCTGCAACGCCCCGCGGGGGCCGTCCCGTTCCCTATTCGGGCACGAGGAGGCGGAATGCAAGATAATCTTTGGTCGCCAGGTGTTACAGTGCGAGCGTAGAACCGGACCGACCCGAGCGCGGTACCTCCGCAACATCCACTATCGTCATCGTGAGCGCAGAGAGCGCAGCGAACGAAGACGAACGATGGCGCACACACGGTGCCGAGACAACCCCGCGCGCCGTGCGCCCGAGACCAGCAGCAGAAGAGTTAGGAATCTCACGCCATCACCAAAATAAAAAAAGCGAGCCGGTGAGGGCTCGCCTTTAATGGCTTAGAGAGTTACGGTGAGATTAGAAGAGCACCGCCAGAGAAACCCCGGCCCGCCAGTCAACGACATCGCGGTAGTCTTTCGATACCGGCACGAGCACGTTGATGCCCGGCTGGTAGCGACCGACCTTACCGATGACCGAGCCACCAGCGGCTACCGAGGTGCGCTCGAAGGCATCGCCAAGCTCCCGCTCGCTCAGGTCGCTGAAGGCATTAACACCGGCGCCAAGCATCGCGTAGCGCGTGTTGTACCAGCCCTGCGCGGCGTACTGCAGGCCAAAGCGGGTGTCCGTCTCGTCGTCAAACGTAGCGATGGACATCACCGGGCCGCCATTCAGCCGAACGTCGAATCGCGGCGACAGGGCGTAGCTGTAATCGCCCAGTGTCGAAATCGTCCACGTGTCGACAGCGAACATGCCCGGACGTTGAAGATCCGAGAACGCAGCCGTCAGACCACCCGCGTTGTCGGAAGCGGTTGGAACATGAACGGAAAGCGTAGCAGACAGGTTGTCCACTGGGGTGAGGTATTCAGCCGAGAGACCAATGTTGCCGAAGGCCGTTTCACTTATGTCGGGAGAAAGCTCGGTCGCTTTCGCGCCAAAGTGGCTTAGGCCTACTTCAGCGCCGAGGCGCAACGAGGGATGGACAGTGTAGCGACCTGACAGGTAGTACACCGACGACGCAAAGGTCTCGTCGGAGATGAACTGATTATCGAAGTCCGGCTTCTGGGCTTCGAACGTGATGCCGTCGTGTTGCTTGGGCGCGGTCCAAATGGACTGAGCCTGTGCAGTTATCGGGAGAAGAAAGACGGCAAGACAGAGGTACCACAACTTTTGGTTCATTGCTCGTTAGACCCGGAGGGCCGATAAGCGTGACCTTTTGGCAGCGCGGCGGAGTTGCTGCGCCGTCAGGATTTGAGATATCAAAACGAGTGCCATGTGTGATCGCCCGAGGTGCGCAGTTGCAATATTGTATCCGGCTCCGGCGAACGGATGGCCCCTGCTGTTTCGTTAACACCAAGGCTTCTTCTAACTCATTCTGGTACTGCCACTATGACTACTTCAAAGGCGTCGCGACGTCGATTTCTCACTCAGAGCGGAGCCGCCCTCGCCGGGCTCGCAGCGGGCGGTGCTGCGACGTCGGCAGCTTCGGAATCGTCGGGCGCTCCCGCCCGGTTCGAGGGCAAGGTTGCGCTTATCACCGGGGCTACGTCGGGAATTGGGGAGGCAACGGCCCGGGCGTTTGCGGCCGAAGGAGCGGAGGTGTTTTTCTGCGGGCGACGGGAGGAGCTGGGCGAAGAAGTTGAGGCGTCCATCCGGGAGGCTGGGGGAGAGGTCACCTACATGCGCGCCGACGTGCGCGAGGAGGCAGAGATGGAGGCTTTCGTGGACGCCTGCGTGGACACCTATGGCCGGCTCGACATCGCCTTCAACAACGCGGGAATTGAGGGGCCGAACGGGGGCTACGACGAGATTGCCATGGATGGCGAGATGGGTTACCACGACCTGATGAAAACCAATGTTGATGGGGTGCTCTTCGCTATGCGCTACGAGATTCCGGTGATGGTGGAGCAGGGCTCGGGTGTCATCATCAACACCGGCTCGGTGCTAACCAGCCGCGGCTCCAGCGCGTGGGGAGCGTACGCGGCATCGAAGCACGCCGTGCATGGCCTCAGCCGGTCAGCCGCCCAACGCCACGCTGGCGACGGTCTGCGCGTTCTCACCATCTCCCCGGGCGCCACCGAAACCGAGCTGTTGCGGCGTTTCTACGGTGGTAGCCTCGAAGGGGCCGGCGAAAACCATCCGATGGGCCGCCTCGCACAGCCGGAAGATATCGCTGCGATGGTACTGCACCTCTCGTCCGAAGGTGCCAACTTCGTCTCGGGGGCTAACATCGAGGTGGATGGCACGTCGACGGCGTAACGCTCGTCGCTGGGGTTGACAGCAAGCGGTTGGGTGTGCATCTTCTTCGCGAAAACGAGCGTGCAATCAAACCAAAACCCGAACGCCCATGCCCACCGCCCGGCTGAACGGAGTTGACCTCTACTACGAGCAGCACGGCGACGGACTGCCTGTCGTTTTCCTAAACGGGATCATGATGACGGTCGCCTCGTGGCGGCCGCAGCTTGCTGCGCTTCGGCCGAGCTTCCGTTGCGTGCTGCACGACATGCGTGGGCAGCTCAAGAGCGAGAAGCCGGAGGCGATCACGCTGCAGGATCATGTAGAAGACCTCCGCGCCCTGCTCGATCATCTGGAGATCGACCAGTGCCACCTTGTGGGCACCTCGTACGGCGGGGAGGTGGGGATGCTGTTCGCCCTTGCGCATCCGGAGCGGGTGCGAAGCCTTGCAGTTATCAGTGCGGTGAGCGAAGTCGGGCCGCGCCTCAGGCAGCAAACCGAAGCGTGGGCCTCCGTAGCGCGCGAGTGTCCCGGTCAGCTCTACGACGTAAGCATCCCCGACAACTACTCGCCCGCTTTTCTGGAAGCCCACCCTGAAGTGGTGGAGGCGGGTCGGAAACGCCTCGCCTCGTATCCGGCCGATTTCTTCCCCGCGTTCGCTCGCCTCGTGGAGGCGTTTTTGACGCTCGATATCACGGAGCGCCTGCCCGCCATCACCTGCCCGACCCTCGTCCTCTGCGGCAGCGATGACACGCTGAAGCCTGTATCCTACAGCCGCGTAATCGCCGAGCGTATCCCCGATGCCACGTTCTTAACGGTACCCGATGCGGGCCACGCGGTGGTCGTCGAGCGGCCAGCGGAGGTGAACACAGCGCTGCTCGGGTTTCTGGCGCGGGTGGGGTGACGATTCGTGGGGGATACCGTCGTTGAGGGAGAAGGGCACGACTGTTCGGTACGTATTGTGCGTACGTGATAGGCACAGGCGCTGCAATTGGTGATAGCTGTAAGTCGAACGTGCCCAGCACACTGCTATCAATAGGTTGAGTGAGGCGCGGTGCGCCGGGCTGGCTCTCCTGTAACCCCCAACGTCATCCTCGACCCCGATCGAGGATCCATTCGCCGGTAGAGGGGCTCGCAATCACTGCTTGCTCGATGCACTCAGGCCCCACGAATAACGTTTAGTTCCGTTTTCTCTACTACCGAGCGCCTCCCGCACACTTGGAGAAAAAAGCCTTCCCAAATCGGAACTGTCAAACCCCAGGTTCTCATTTGGCCCGGTGCGGATCTGTTGCCAGGGTGCCAGATGGTGAAATCGTATGGATTACTTCGTGAGTCGCTGGCGCTCGTTTACTTCGTGTGTCGCTGCGCTCTGCTCTCGATCGGGGTCGAGG
>SLED01000126.1 GCA_007124945.1 Salinibacteraceae bacterium
AATCGGAATGCGCGGCTATCGGATTGAGCGAAAACAGTAGGCAGTTGGTCAATCGGAATGCGCGGCTATCGGATTGAGCGAAAACAGTAGGCAGTTGGTCGCATCTTGGCACGGGGATTCGTACCATTTGAAACGAACCCCCCCGATGATCAACCACTCTACGTCTCATGTCCTCGCAGTCGCTCGTCGATCGCCGTCGTTTCATGGCCTATTGCTCCACCCTTGGGCTTTCGGGCACGCTATTCCCGGGAGCGCTTTACGCGGAAGCCCAGCGTGCCACAGACGCGCCCATCAACGACGACGATGAGGAGGGCCCGATAACCGTCGAAATTATCGAGAAAGCAGAAAAGATTGCAGGACTCTCGTTCAACGAAATGGAGCGGGACATGATGGTGCAGGACTTAAACGAACGCCTGCAAGGGTTCGAGGCGGTTCGTGAGCTTCAGATCCCCAATGAGGTACCGCCTGCGCTCACGTTCGATCCTCGGATTGGCGGGGCAACGCCTCTGCCTGATAACGGGCCCATCGAGTGGGAGCCTCCATCCGTGTCGCGTCCAGACAGCGATGTGGACCTGGCCTTTCTTCCTGTAACAAAACTCTCGGCCCTGCTGCGGCAAGGCGACGTCACCGCTACCGAACTGACGGAGCTTTACCTTCGGCGCCTCAAGCGATATGATGGAAAGCTGAAAGCCGTCATCACGCTTACCGAAGAGCGAGCGAGGGAGCAGGCTGCCCGGGCCGACGAGGAACTCGCCAACGACGAGTGGCGCGGCCCACTTCACGGAATTCCGTGGGGCGCGAAAGATCTGTTAGCGGTGGAAGGATACCCGACGACGTGGGGCGCAACGCCCTACAAGGATCAGGTGATTGATCACACTGCTGCCGCGGTGCGCAAGCTGGACGAGGCAGGCGCCATCCTCGTTGCCAAGCTTTCCCTCGGTGCTCTGGCCTGGGGCGACGTCTGGTTTGATGACCGAACTAACAACCCGTGGAATTTGGATCAGGGGGCGAGTGGCTCGTCGGCAGGGTCGGGGGCTGCGGTCAGCGCCGGACTGGTAGGCTTCGCGCTGGGTACGGAGACGCTCGGGTCTATTGTCTCCCCGGCTTCACGGAATGGCGTCACGGGTTTTCGTCCGAGCTTCGGCATGGTCAGCCGGGATGGTGCGATGGCGCTCTCCTGGACCATGGATAAGGTCGGGCCCATGGCTCGCTCGGCGGCGGACTGTGCGCTGGTCTTCGATGTCATCCGTGGCTACGACACTGCTGATCCAGCAACGGTAGAAGCCGGGTTTTCTTTCGACTCCTCGCCGGATATATCCGGAATGCGCATCGGCTACCTGAAAGACTCGTTTGACGCCGAGTATGGAAACGAGCAGGCAGATGCCGAAACGCTCAGCGTCCTTCGGGAGCTTGGGGCAGAACTGGAGCCCGTGGCCTGGCCCGATGACTTACCCAGCGGTCCACTCGTAGGAACACTCTGGACGGAGGGAGCGGCCGCATTCGATGATCTCACCCTCTCTCGCGGCATTGATGACATGGTGCGGCAAACCCAGGATGCGTGGCCGCATGTATTCCGTACCGCCCGCTTTATGCCCGCTGTTGAGTTTATTCAGATAAACCGCGCCCGAACGTTACTCATGCGTCGCGTGCACGAGATTATGCGCGATTTTGACGTGGTGGTGACGCCGAGCTTCGTGGGGGGCACCCTGCAGATCACCAACCTTACCGGGCATCCGTGCGTCTGCATACCGAACGCTTTTCATCCGGTAGAGAACAACAACGGAAATGGTGCCCGCCGGTCGCCTGGAAGCATTACGTTTGTCGGCAGATTGTATCGCGACGGGGCACCACTGGCCCTTGCGCACGCTTATCAAGAGCAAACCGACTTCCACGAGCGCCGGCCTCCACTACAGTAACAGTGCAACCACATTAGAAACGGCAAATGGTCCTTCCCGCCCAGTGTAGGAAGGACCGATTGCAACCTACCAATCATGCACATCACGCAGGTGAATAGCGATCGGGCCTTTCTCTGCTATCTGATCCGGGGCATCAAACGGTACCTTCCGATACGCCGTTGCCCGGTACCAGCGCCATCGCTTTCGACCTGTCCACAGGCGGAGTAGCCACTGTACTTTCGTTTTTCCACGCCGTGTCATGTCTTCAATGTCACGCGTGACCTGAGCAAGATTTCTGCGGTTTACGAGGGAGAAAAAACAAGGCCCCAGCTTCTCACGAGGAGAATGTTCGAGAAGCCGCGCGGCTGCGGGCGTAGCTTCCTGTATCATACCCTTACTATCGATGAAGAGAACCGGTGCGTGAATCTTGGAGTCGCGCTGGAAGCGCTTCCGAAGCGTGGGACTTTGCAGCGTGCTTTGTGTCATAGGGCAAGGGGGGTTACAGTGAATACTGCGACTGCCTCGCGAGCGAAACTGACTGGAATCCCGCGGGCTACTCAACATAATACACGCCTAAAGGGCGTTCAAGTAACTTATGGCGCAAACAATAATGTGAGAATAGTGATACTCTGCTGTGTCTTATCGGTTAAATGTCAGGGCGGTTGAGCCATCGCAATCGAAAAGCTGTTATACATCATGCGTATCGTATCATTACTTCCGGCCGCTACCGAATGGCTGGCGTTCCTGGACGCTGTTGAACTACTCGTAGGGAGATCGCACGAGTGTGATTACCCGGAGGTAGTAGGTGACGTGCCGGTCGTTACCGGGCCGGCCATTAACACGACAGGCGATTCCGCTCAGATCGACCGCGCTGTTCGAGATCGCGCGCAGCGCGGACTCAGCATTTACGATGTCGATATCGAAAAACTTCGGGCGCTGGAACCAGATCTAATCCTAACGCAGGATCAGTGCGATGTGTGTGCCACAAGTCTGTCTCAGGTAGAGGAGGTACTCCGCGATGAGGTTGATAGAGAGGTAGACGTCTTCTCCATGCAGCCCGCTACGCTCAAGGAAGCGTTGACGGTGCCGCTGAATTTGGGTAGGCGTATTGGAAGAGCTGTAGAGCCCATGAAGAAGTTAAGCCGTCACGAAGCACACCTCGCGCGTCTGCAACGGGGCCTCGGCGTTGACCCGAAGAACACGCCGCAAGATGCTCCCAGCGTCGCCTGTATCGAGTGGATTCAACCGGTTATGACAGCTGGCCACTGGACACCGGATCTTGTTCGTCATGCAGGGGGGCGGGCCGTGCTTGCCGAGGCAGGAGAGGCCTCACGGTGGATCCAATGGGATGATCTCACAGCATCAGATCCCGACGTTATGGCGATCATGCCGTGCGGCTTTTCGCTCGATGACACGCGACGGGATCTCCACTATCTCACAGAGAAAACAGCGTGGAGCGATCTTTCCGCCGTTGTGAACAAGCGCGTCTTTCTGTTTGATGGGAGCGCGTATTTCAACAGACCGGGCCCGCGGCTCTATCGCGCAATCGAACTCCTCATGCACGCGCTGCATCCGCAAAGCGCAAAAGACCTCGTTCAGGCACCGGCCGCTTGGGAGATGCAAAAAACACCACGATGAGCAGCGCCTGAAGCTGTTAGCCGGGTACCGGAACACATCGCTCAATCGCATCATTGACGGTGTCGCGCGCCATTTCTCGGCCCCGGTACATCGGTGATGTCGCATTGTCGATGTTCAAAACGTTTACGTCCACGCGCTTGAGTCGTCGTCTGACAAGGATGGCCAGTTGATCACGATCTTGTGGCTCTGCCAGACGCCCATCACCCCTCTTTGATGCACGTTGTAACCTATGAAGCTTACGGACTTTAAGTACGATTTTGATAAGGACCTGATTGCCAAGTACCCCGCGGAGCCGCGGGACAGCTCGCGTCTAATGGTCCTGGATAGAAAAGATAAGACAATAGAGCATCGCGTCTTCAAGGACATCACGGAGTACTTCGTCGAGGGAGACGTGCTGGTGATGAACGACACGAAGGTGTATCCGGCGCGTCTCTACGGCAACAAGGAAAAGACCGGTGCAGATATTGAGGTCTTCCTGCTTCGCGAGCTTAATCCTGAGAGCCGCTTGTGGGACGTGATGGTGGATCCCGCCCGTAAGATCCGCATCGGCAACAAGCTGTATTTCGAAGATGATCTGCAGGCGGAGGTGCTCGATAACACCACCTCGCGGGGGCGTACAATTCGCTTCTCCTTTGAGGGCACGAACGAGGAGCTGTATGAGAAAATCGACCGCATTGGAGAGACGCCGTTGCCCCCTTACATCAAGCGCGATGTAGAGGAAGAGGATGCAGAACGCTACCAAACGATTTTCGCTGAGAAACGCGGGGCGGTAGCAGCGCCCACAGCAGGGCTCCACTTTACTCCAGAGCTCTTACAGAAGCTGAAGGACAAAGGCGTCAAGATCGTCCCTATCACGCTGCATGTGGGTATGGGGACCTTCCGGCCCGTAGGCGTGGAAGACCTCACCAAGCACCGGATGGATTCTGAGAATTATTACATCTCGAAGGAGACAGCAGACGCGGTAAACGAGGCTCTGCAGTCCGAGAACAATACCGTCACGGCGCTTGGCACGACGGTGGTTCGAGCTATCGAGTCGAGTCTATCTGCAACCAATCTGCTGAAAGAAGGACAGGGGTGGACTGACAAGTTTATCTACCCATCCTACGAATTCCAGATAACCGAGCGGCTGATCACCAATTTCCACCGCCCGAAAAGCACGCTCCTGATGCTCGTTGCTGCGTTTGGCGGATACGACTTCATTTTTGAGGCGTACGACGAAGCCCAGCGCGAAGAGTACCGGCTCTTCTCCTTCGGCGATGCCATGCTGATTAAGTGAGTATGTCCTGCGATACGCGTGGTGGCTTCACACCCTCCGCCAGCACCGGGCATCTACCTGAACTGAGCGTGGCGCAGCAGCTTTTTACCGTATGTTCGGTCCACGCCCATGGGTGAATGGATTTACTCCTTTGCGGATTGGATGACGGTCATTCCACCGCTCTGGGCCTATCTCGTGATCTTGTTGGTAGCGTGGCTCGAGAATATCGTCCCGCCTATACCGGGTGATATTATCATCGTGTTTGGAGGATACCTGGTGGGAATTGGGCATCTTCAGATGGTGCCAACCATCATCCTGTCGACAATAGGTGGGGCTGTGGGCTTCATGTGTGTTTACTGGCTCGGAGTAACGATGGGTGATGCCGTATTCGATCGCAAGCGCTACCGGTGGCTGCCGAAACGGGAGATGCGCAAAGCGCGGGTGTGGATTCACCGATGGGGGTACGGGGCGGTGCTGGCCAATCGCTTCTTAACAGGTGCACGCTCGGTTATTTCGCTCGCCGTGGGGATTGCCAAGATGCGTCCATGGCGGGTGGGGCTCTACGCAACCCTCAGCGCGCTGGTATGGACATCGCTGATGGTGCTCGCCGGCTATTACGTCGGACAAAACTGGGAAGTGGTTGCGGAATATCTGGAAAACTACGGTATAGTCGTAGGTGCCCTTCTGCTCGTGCTACTTCTGGGCTATGTGGCGCGGCGCCTGTGGAAGCAAAAGCAAAATTGAGGATACCCCTCCTTTTCGCGATGAACGAACGCTTTCACGCATCGTTTACGAAAAGAGATTGACGGCAACTGCCCGATGCAGTATCTTTTTAAATCATGCTGACGTAGCTCAACTGGTAGAGCAGCTCACTTGTAATGAGCAGGTTGGGGGTTCGAGTCCCTTCGTCAGCTCCAACTCATCTGACAAATTAATCCTGACGGACCGCTTCCCACTACCTTGCATAGGTAGACTGAATTGCTGTGTCTCTCGTTGGCCCGTTGTTTTTGTAGCCTGTCTGGAGTCGGTACCACGTTCTCCTCATCAGCCCGGGTGCTTCCATGGAAATCAACAACGTTGCAGAATTTATACGGCATCATTTCAGGCATTTTAACGCGGCAAGTCTTGTAGACGCTGCAGACGGGTACGTGCAGGTACTGGAGGACGGGGGCAGGATGATGGTGACGCTTGCCGGGGCTATGAGCACGGCGGAGCTTGGCCTGTCGTTAAGCGGAATGATTCGGGAGGGAGCTGTTCACGCGATCACCTGCACAGGGGCAAATCTTGAAGAGGATCTCTTTAATCTCGTCGCGCACGATCACTACGAGCGGATTCCGGATTACCGCGAGTTATCTGCAGGGGACGAGGTTGAGCTGCTGGAACGCAGTCTGAACCGCGTAACCGATACGTGCATTCCGGAGGAGGAGGCTATGCGCCGAGTAGAGCGTGTGGTAGCGCAGGCCTGGCGGCGCGCTGATCAGCGCAACGAGCGGTTCTTTCCACATGAGTTTCTGTATCAGGTCCTGCGCCGGGGTGATCTCGAGGATGAATATCAAATCGATCCGTCTGATAGCTGGCTCGTAGCCGCCGCGGAAAAGGATTTGCCACTTTTCGTCCCGGGATGGGAAGACTCCACGCTGGGTAACATGTTTGCGGCTCTGTGTCTGCAAGGAGAGCTTGATAATGTTCAAACGGTGCGTGGTGGCGTCGAATATATGATGCGACTTGCGTACTGGTATGAAGAGGTTTCCGAGGATGCCGGGGTCGGATTCTTTCAGATTGGTGGAGGTATCGCGGGCGATTTCCCGATCTGCGTGGTGCCCATGCTGCGCCAGGATCTACAGCGCGCGGACGTCCCCCTCTGGTCCTACTTCTGCCAGATAAGCGACTCCACCACAAGCTACGGCTCCTACTCAGGTGCAGTACCGAACGAGAAAATCACCTGGGAAAAACTTGGCGTTGACACACCGAAATTCATCGTCGAGTCTGATGCGACCATCGTGGCGCCTTTAATATTTGCACTGGTGCTTGATGGATGGAGCGAGCGTGCCGCCTTTTCGACAAATGATACCGCTACAGTTTCGTAGCGCGAATGCTCATAAACTTTCACGTTCTGTATGGAATCACACGTCGCTGACGTGGCAACCGCGTCCGACTGGTCCGTCGAAGAGGCATCCTATCTCTATCAGATGTCGGCCTGGTCTGACGGGTACTTTTCAATTCTCCCTAACGGGCACGCGGCAGTGGAGGCACAAGATGATACCGTCGCGGCAATCGACATTCGGGCTGTGGTAGATGATTTGCGCGCTCAGGGTATTACCGCCCCACTGCTCCTCCGCTTTCCCGACATTCTATACGGACGAGTTAAGCAACTGAACGAAGCGTTCCTCGCCACGATTGACGAGCTCGCGTATCCCTCGTCGTATACTACGGTCTATCCGATAAAAGTAAACCAGCTCCATCAGGTGGTGGAGGAGGTGCTGGAGGCTGGTAAATCGTATAACCTTGGATTGGAATGTGGCTCGAAAGCTGAGCTTGTTGCCGCGCTCGGCCATCTGGAATCGGATAGCCGCCTTCTTATTTGCAACGGCTACAAGGATGCCACCATGCTGCGTCTGATACTGGAAGCGCAGGCGCTGGACAAGCAAGTGATTCCGGTCGTTGAGGAGCTCGGGGAATTTGAGGAACTGCTACGTCTTGGCAAAGAGCTGGACGTACCGGTGCGACTCGGTGCCCGGGTAAATTTGACGACGGCCGGTGTCGGTAAATGGGCAGCCTCGTGTGGCGATGCGTCCAAGTTCGGCATTGAAATATCAGAATTGCTGTACATGCTCGATCACCTGGAGCCCGAGGGGAAGGCCGGGAGGTTTGAGCTACTTCATTTTCATCTCGGAAGTCAGATCAGCGATATTCACGCCCTCAAGCGGGCTGTGCGAGAGATTTCCCGGGTGTATGTTCAACTGCGCCAGCGGGGCGTTGAGGTTCGCTATCTTGACGTTGGTGGCGGGCTGGGTGTTAACTACGAGGGCAACTTCCCCGGTGCTGAACAGGCCATCAACTATACAATCCAGGAGTACGCTAACGCCATCGTGGGCGTGGTGCAGGAAGTCTGTGATCAGGCCGGCGTGGCGCCTCCCTGGCTGTTGTCGGAGAGCGGACGTGCGCTAACTGCTCATCACGCTGTGCTGGTGGTAGAAGCACTGAGCGCGCAGCAGCACAGCGGCGTTGATGCGTCGTGGACGCTTAGCGCGGACGATCACCGCGTGGTTGAGGATCTGGAGAGCACCCTGCGGTGGGTTGAGGATCTCGCGACGACGGACCGAAACGGCGTACCCCCACTGATGCAGCTTGTGGAGGCGTTTCACGATGCACATGAGAAGCGTGAAGAGGCCAACCAGCTCTTTTCGATGGGCTACCTTCCTCTCGAACAGCGAGCCCTGGCCACCCAGCTGTACTGGACAATCCTGCGTACCATCGATGGCCTCGTGCGCTCCGTGGATCCTACCGAACTCCCCTCGGACCTGGCCGAGTTGGACGATAAGCTGAAGGAGCGGTACCTGTGTGGCTTTTCGGTTTTCCAATCCATTTTAGACCACTGGGCGATCGACCAGCTCTTTCCCGTCGTTCCACTACAACGTCTCGATGAGCAGCCGACGCGCCGCGCAGAGCTTGTAGACCTTACCTGCGATTCCGATGGCAAAATAAGCACGTACGTCGCGCCGGAGGGCCGACAGGCCCACCTTGATGTGCACGAGCTCACCCCGGACGACCACTACTACTTTGGCATCTTTCTAACGGGAGCCTACCAGGATATTATGGGAGATGTGCACAACCTCTTCGGCCGCCTGCCCGAAGTGCATGTCTACGCCGATGATGAGGAGCCGGAGGGCTATTACGTCGAGAAGATAATCCCGGGAAATACGGTTGAGGAGATGCTGGCATCCGTGCAGTACTTCACCCGTGATCTGCAGCGTCGGATGAAAGCCATCATTCGCGAGAAGGTTGATGAGGGTAAGCTTCGGCCTAAAGACGGAGTAGAGCTGCTGGATCGATACCGAAGGGCGTTCGAGAAATCTACCTATGTAAACCGCACTGATCCATGAGCGACACGTTCTCACAGACGGCAATTCGCGTTGGGCTTGTTCAGATGTCGTGCGGAGACGATCGCGCGGCCAATCTGCAGAAAGCACTGAACCGCACGCGGCAGGCGGCCGAGCAGGGCGCGGAGGTGATCTGCCTCCCCGAGCTCTTCCAGTCGCGCTACTTTTGCCAGACGGAAGACACGAGCATTTTCGAATGGGCTGAACCTGTGCCCGGGCCAGCGACGGCTGTCTTTGAGGAGCTGGCTGCCGAACTTGACGTCACGGTCATCATCAGTCTCTTTGAGCGGCGGGCGCCCGGCCTCTATCACAACACCGCAGCCGTAATTGATGGCCGAGAGGGGTATATCGGCAAGTATCGCAAGATGCACATCCCAGACGACCCCAAATACTACGAGAAGTTCTACTTTACGCCGGGCGACCTGGGGTTTAAGTCCTTCGAGACCAGCCGCGGAGATCTCGGTGTGCTGGTGTGCTGGGATCAGTGGTATCCTGAAGCCGCACGATTAACGGCGCTGCGGGGTGCGGAGGTGCTCTTCTATCCTACCGCTATCGGCTGGCATCCGTATGAGCAGGAGGAGCTGGGACAACAGCAACACGACGCCTGGGAGGTGGCACAGCGCGCTCATGCCATTGCGAACGGCTGCTACGTAGTGGCCGTCAACCGGGTGGGCTTCGAACCAACACCGGGAGAGGAGGAGGGTGGCATCGAGTTCTGGGGCCAGAGTTTCGTCGTTGCGCCAGATGGTTCGATTGTAGCGAGGGCATCCGCGGACGAGGAAGAAGTGCTGGTGGTAACGCTTGACCGCGCTCAGATCTCTGAATTGCGTGTCGGCTGGCCCTTTTTCCGGGATCGCCGCATCGATGCCTATGAGAAGATCAATCAACGCTTCATTGATGCCGAGAAATAGCCCTCCGATCAATCAGGGAATGCCGGCCGAGTGGGCTGAGCATGAAGCCACGTGGATCTCCTGGCCCCATAATGTGGATACCTGGCCAGAACGCCGCCTCGCTGCCGTAGAGGAAGTCATGGCTGAGGCCGTCCGGCTTTTGTCAGGTGGAGAGAAGGTGTACATCAATGTACTGAATGAGGCGCACGAGGAGCAGGTGCGGTCTTTGGTTAAAGCGGGAGGCGATGCGGTGCGCTACTTTCACATCCCGACGAATGACGCCTGGTGCAGGGATCACGGACCAACGTTCGTGCTGAGGATGGGGCGGAGAGGAAAGATTCAGCGCGTGGCCATCGATTGGACCTACAACGGCTGGGGTGAAAAATATCCGCCGTTCGGCAGTGATGCGCGGGCTGCCGGTAGCATGGCGTCGGCCATCCACACGCCGCGCGTGAAAACCTCGCTGGTAGCTGAGGGCGGGGCGCTGGAGGTGAACGGTGGCACCGTGTTGCTCACCACGGCCTCTTGCCTTTTAAACCCCAATCGCAATCCTGGTTGGACGAAAGAAGAGGTGGAAAACGTTCTTCGCCCGGTGCTTGGTGTATCAGAGATCATCTGGCTGGAAGGTGACCTCGTGGGGGATGACACGGACGGTCACATTGATAATATGGCGCGATTCGTTAATGAGAACACGATTTTGGCGGCGAGTGCAGATAACGCGGTCGCGTCGCCGCGGAAAACGCTTCGTGAGCAGCTCGAGGCTGTTGAGGAAGTCGACCTGAGAATTGTTGACCTGCCGGTGCCCTCCCCGATAATCGAAGATGGCAAGCAGCTACCGGGTAGTTATGCCAATTTCTACATTGGTAATGAGGTTGTGCTTGTACCTGCGTTTGATGATCCGATGGATGATCGGGCCCTGCAGCTGTTGAACTCGTTTTTCCCGGGGCGGAGCATTGTTGGGCTCCCGGCCCGCGATGTAGTGTGGGGGCTGGGATCCTTTCATTGCCTCACACAACAGGTGCCTTCCGCAAGCAGCGAACTCGCCCGGGAGTCTTAGTGCGATGCCTATCATTTCTTCATCACGGCTGGCGGCAGCGAAACTTGCAGAAATGCGGATGCTTTCATATCTACGGGTCCTTACAAAAGAAAAGCGTCCGGTCTCTTCACTGAAATTCTACGCAGCGCGTGGCACTTACGTGCATGCTTGCACTTTAAACCGGATGCCAAACAAGGGTCGGTACCGAAGCGGTCAACCGGGGCAGACTGTAAATCTGCTGGCTTAGCCTTCGGAGGTTCGAATCCTCCCCGGCCCACAGCGAGCGTGGCGTGGTTCCTTAGGGAGCGGCGTTGTTGCTGGCTTTACATATTGACGTATCGCAGCGGGAGTAGCTCAGTTGGTAGAGCATCAGCCTTCCAAGCTGAGGGTCGCGGGTTCGAATCCCGTCTCCCGCTCAAGCGACGCGAGGAGTGCGTAAGCATGCCTCGCACCTGACCCTCGCCCGGTTTGCCGCCTTAGCTCAGTGGTAGAGCACTTCCATGGTAAGGAAGGGGTCCCCGGTTCAAATCCGGGAGGCGGCTCTCGATGTAACCGCAGGCATTCTGAGAAGGCGTGTTTTTACGCGCCTGGCACCTGCAGGCGGCGCGGCTCCGTCGGTTACATAGCGCGCCGATTTTCGACACATACTACTTTCAACAGCCTCTCTCCAACGTAATTATGGCGAAGCAGACGTTTGAGCGCACAAAGCCGCACGTAAACATAGGCACGATTGGCCACGTCGATCACGGAAAGACGACGTTGACGGCCGCTATCACGATGGTGTTGAACCGTCGGGTGG
>SLED01000066.1 GCA_007124945.1 Salinibacteraceae bacterium
GCGCAGTTGGCTGACTGTCCGCATGCTCTTTGCCTGCTGGCGTGCCGGTGTGGTGGCATGTCCGCTAAGTACGCGACTGCCAGAGGAGACGCTTTACAGCCACGCAGAAGACCTGGGTGCGGTGTTTATCTCAAACGAGGAGACACCCACGCAGCCATCCACACAGGACGCAGCGCCTGCTCGCGATGCAGAGTGGGAGTTGCAGCGCCATGCGGTGCTATTGTATACGTCCGGATCGACCGGCACGCCCAAAGCTGCGTGCCTGACGCTTGGGAATCTGTACTGGAATGCCGATGGGTCGAATCAAAACATTCCGGTATCACCGGGTGATGGCTGGCTCCTTTCCCTGCCACTCTACCACGTTGGAGGGCTCGGAATCGTACTGCGATGCGCGCTTTCCGGCGCAGCGGTCATCGTGGCGGGCCATACGGCGCAGCCTGAGGATTTGATAGAGGACGGAATAGTCACCCACCTTTCCTTCGTACCAACGCAGCTAAAGCGCCTACTTCGCGCGTGGAAGGGGAAAGCGCCTCGCTCGCTAAAAGCTGTATTGTTGGGCGGTGGGCCGATATCTGGCCGGCTTGTACGCAACGCGCTCAAGCGCCGGCTTCCGCTGCATACTACCTACGGACTGACTGAGATGGCTTCCCAGGTAGCCACGACGAGGCCTGGATCTTCGGAAGAGGCGCTACAAACAGCCGGCCATATTCTCCCGTATCGGGAGGCGCGGCCTTCGAGCAAAGGGGAAATTATGGTTCGCGGACGCACGCTTTTCGCGGGCTACGTTGCCGGGGGTGAGGTAGTCGATTCGCGTGACGATGATGGATGGTTTGCGACGGGAGATACCGGGTATCTTGACGGGGCGGGACGGCTTGTAATCACAGGCAGGGTTGACAACCTCATAATTTCCGGAGGCGAGAATATTCAGCCTGAGGAGATCGAGCGCGCGTTGGCCAATGTACCGGGCGTAGACCGGGCCGTAGTTGTTGGAGTGCCGAATGCGGAGTATGGTTGGCGCCCCGTGGCGTTCGTCTGTCCGGAGCCCGGCGCCGCTCACGCGCCCAGCCGGTGGCACGACGCCCTGGAGCGCGTACTGCCCCGCTTTAAGCGCCCCGACAGATACTATCCCTGGCCCTCCCAAACCGAGGCTACGCTGAAGTTATCTCGCCGCGCGTTCGAACGGCGTGCTCGGGGATTTCGTCAGAAGTGACGCGTGCGTTGAAACTCGCGCAAGGTGCACCGGTCATGAGTATCCCATCCATCTGAATGTTAAGCGATAGCAATCATGCGCAGTAAGCCCAAGGCAGTTTCTCCCCCGAGCGAAATCCGCGGAAAACGGGTGCGGCTGACACCGCTTCAGATTGAGAATATCCACACCCATTTTCAGTGGAACAACGACCCGGAGCTAAATCGACTTGATAGTGAACTGCCGTTTCGAGAGGAGCGCTTCGGGACGTTCAAGCGGAGATTTGAACTGATGATGCAGCCGACCGCCATGGATGTCGATCTCGAAATTCACGAGATCGACGGCCCGCTAATCGGTGTCGTTTACATCTCTGAGATTAGCCGGCACAATCGGCACTGCCGCGTTGGGTTGTCTATCGGAGACCGTGACTACTGGGGCCGCGGCTTCGGACGAGAGGCGTTGGAGCTGGTACTGGCCTATTGTTTTGACGAGTTGCGGATGCACCGCGTAGCGGCTGAGACCTTCGAGTTTGGGACCGCATGGCAGAATCTGGTAGAGGGAACGGGCTTCCACCATGAAGGCGTATCGCGTGAATATCTCTTCCGCGATGGGAAGTACTGGGACAAGCATCTGTATGCGATGCTCGCTACTGAATATGAGGCGCGCGATGTGGATGAAGACGAATACCTGAAGCCCTCAGCTCCCGCCTCATCTTAGCGGAGGGCCTATCTTGAAATGCGGCGCTGCAACCAGAAGACAAGGATATCGTCGTCAAAATCGTCTGATTTGCTTTTCTTGAGCACCCGATCAAGCAGCTCCTGGATCGGGTCGCCGTGGGAGGCAAGGCCCTTGGCACAACCAAGCACACCCTCTTCGCCCAGCATTCCACCATCGGGGAGCTGCTGCTCCATCAGGCCGTCCGTGTATGCCATGAAGGCGCCGCCCTTGGGAATGGAGAGCGTCGAATCCTGATATGTGGTATCCTTCTTCAGGCCGAGGATCATATCGCTGTAGGTGATAAGCTCGGGGCCGTTGGGTGTGATGAGCACCGGCCGACAGTGACCCGCGTTGGTGTAGGTAAGCTCATGATGCTTCGGATTCCAGCGTATCAGTAGGAGGGATGCAAACGTCTCCTCCATCAGTTCATCTTCTACCAGAACCTTGTTGATTTTTTGCATCAATTTGGCCGGCGACCGCGTGTCCTCCATCATGGCGTGGAGGCTGCTTCGCACGTAGCCAAGGAAGCTGAAGGCGTAGAATTTTGCGTGCAAGCCCTTCCCCATAACATCGCCGACGGTGAAGAAGTACTCGTCACCGACCTTCCGCCAGTCGAAAATATCTCCGCCGCCATATTCCCGCGGCTTGTTGTAGAACGTGGTTTCGTATCCCGGCTCCTTGGGCATGCGCTTGGGCATGAGCCTGTCGGAAAAGTCTTGCCCAAGCTTAGCGTCGAGCTGTGTCTGATACACATTGGCACGCTCCAGCAGGCGCTCGATGCGCGAAAGTAGCTGGTCGATGTCGAATGGCTTCGTGATGTAGTCGTCGACACCGGTGCGCATACCGCGCTGCCGGCTGTTTTCATCGGCCTTGGCAGTCAGGAAAATGAATGGGATCGCCCGCGTACTCTTTTCTTTCGAGAGTGCGTCTTGAAGGGCGAAGCCATCCATCTTGGGCATCATGATGTCCGAGACGATGAGATCGGGTGCTTCCTCACGCACCCGCTCCAGCGCTTCTTCGCCATTGGCAGCCGTACGCACATCGTAGGTTTTACCCAGACGATACTCGAGGAGCCGGCGCAGCGTGTGCTCGTCTTCTACTACGAGAATTGAATTTTCAGCCATGGATCGTGTTGAGTAGAGACGACAAAGTCCAACTGCTGTACCGAGCCGTTAAGCCGCTTGTAC
>SLED01000037.1 GCA_007124945.1 Salinibacteraceae bacterium
GACTACGAGGTCCCGGCCGGCACGGAAGACTTCCCCGCGAGCGGTCTGTCTGCGGAGGATGCCGAGGGGTATCTTGCATGGCTGAGCGAGCAGACGGGCACCACGTACCGCTTGCCCACGAGCGCTGAAGCGACGCGGCTGCGCGGGCTTGCGGGCTCATCCGAGAATAACCTCGCCTACTGGGCCGGCTACGCGCCCACTCCCGACGAGCGCCGGCAGCTTCAGCATCGCCTCGATGGCCTCGCACCGGATGAGCTGCTGATGCCTGTCGGCAGCCGCCCGCCCGGCAACACCAGCGACAGCGATGGTCCGCTCCTCTTCGACCTCAACGGCAACGTCGCCGAGTGGGCCACCACCGACGACGGCCACCGCGCGCTAAATGGCTCGGCCGTGACGCTACGCGACGGTAAAGCACTCGAGCAGGCCACGCCCCCGGGCGCCTTCATCGGGTTGCGGGTGGTGCGGGAGGCGCGATGACGATCTCGGTGCGCTCTGTCTCCGCTGCTTACCACGTAGTCATCCTCGGCTTGATCGAGGATCCATAATCTGTTAGAGGCCTGCTGATAGCGCTTCCGTATACTCACGGTGCTCAGGTAGCATCCGCGCTCCATTCTACCTCCTCAGATTCCAGACGTCACACACTTCTGCTGATAATCGTAAGCCGTGACACCCAAGCCGCAACAGATTCTTTTTCGGCTCAGAACAATGCCGTAATTCTACGCGAGATGCCTTAGGCCAGCCTCGTATGAATTACTCCGCTCTGCTACGTGTGTCGCTGCGCTCGATTCTCGATCGGGGTTGAGGATGACTGATTTGGGGAGATACAGGTAGACGAGGCTGACGGCGGCATTTGAGATGGTGGAGGCTGTCCTCAAGTGAAGCGCTACCCTCAAACCGGTCTACAGACGTGGTCAAGGGCGGTATGGGCTTTCCGCCATTGG
This sequence comes from Salinibacteraceae bacterium, assembly GCA_007124945.1. GTDB lineage: Bacteria > Bacteroidota > Rhodothermia > Rhodothermales > Salinibacteraceae > Tc-Br11-B2g6-7. The sequence goes on from SLED01000037.1 coordinate 942, forward strand.
TAAGCGGCGGCCGCGCGGAGGCCTTCCACCGCAGGTGTCCGGCCCGCCGCGCGGTACACGCAGTAGAGGGTGGCGCGGCTTTATGCCCGCCCGCACACCCATCCTGCATCGAACCACATGTCATGTCCAAATCGAAACCCCGGTACCACCTCTTCACTCCTCTGTATCATACCACATTGCTGGCTGTCACAGCCATCCTGCTAATGTGGAGTCTCGCGTCACCGACAGGCGCTTTTGCCCAAAACAACCCCGACTTTGAGCGAGCCGCGAACGGCGTCACTGTGACCTGCGAGAACGCTGAAGTTGGAGACTCAGGCGAGGTGGATGGCACCATCTACACCAAGCGCACTCGCGACGAGATTACGCCCGAGAATGCGGCCACTACGTGCACGAGTGGTATCACTGATATGTACCGGCTATTCGATATGAGCCTGTTGGGTGAGGATGAGGCCTCCTTCAATGAGGATATCAGCACGTGGGACGTCTCCAGTGTCATCAACATGAACCAGATGCTTATGGGGGCCGAATCGTTCAACAGAGACATCAGCGCTTGGGACGTTTCCAATGTCAGAAATATGGCGAGTATGTTCCTGGAAGCGGCGTCGTTTAATCAGCCAATTGGAGATTGGGACGTGTCCAGCGTGGAAACCATGTTTAATATGTTTAACGGAGCACGCTCATTTGATGAGGACATTGGAGAGTGGGACATTTCCAGTGTAGAGAACACAATGAGCATGTTCATAGGCGCCACCGCGTTTAATCAGGATATCAGCGGATGGGATGTCTCCAGCGTCACCAACATGCACTACATGTTCTATAATGCCAACGCATTTGACCAGGATCTTGACGCTTGGGACGTATCGAGTGTCACCGTAATGGCCAATATGTTCGCCGAGGCTGATGCTTTTAATGGAGAGATCGGCGCGTGGGATGTATCCGGTGTGACCACCATGAGCTTCATGTTCAGCAATGCCGCCTCATTCAATCAGGATATCGCCGACTGGGACGTCTCTGGCGTCACCAACATGCAGCAGATGTTTCATGGAGCAGCCTCATTCGACCAAGACATCGGCGGCTGGGATGTCTCTAATGTCACCAACTTGAGGCACATGTTCTTTGAGGCTACCTCCTTCAATCAGGACCTGAGCGGGTGGAAAGTGTCCAGTGACACGGACGTCCGGGGCATGTTCGCGCGTGCTGAAGCCTTCGACTCCGCTCACACGCCTCCAGGCCCTGAATAGCACGCCGCCCCGTGCTTCCTGCACAATTGCCTTCCACCTGTTAGCCCACCAAGTTTCTGATCCACAGCTATGACTAAACCGACGCGTTCTACAGTACTCGCTTATCGTCTTTGCGCCTTTCGTCTCAATGCCCTGCTACCAGTTCTTGCCGTCGCGCTCCTGATGTGGAGCCTCACCGATCCCGCGGCTGTACAGGCGCAGGACAACCCCGATTTTCAGCTTGCCGAAAACGGCATCACCGTGACCTGCGAGAACGCCGAGGTCGGAGACTCCGGCGAGGTGGACGGCACCGTCTACACCAAGCGAACCGTCGACGAGATTACGCCTGAGAACGCGGCTACTACGTGCACGAGCGGTATCACCGACATGGGTGCGTTGTTTGAAGGAGAGGATGCTTTTGACGAGGACATCAGCACGTGGGATGTCTCTGACGTGACCTTGATGCCCCTCATGTTTAGAAGAGCATCATCGTTCAATCAGGACATTGGCCACTGGGATGTTTCCAACGTAACACAGATGCACTTCATGTTCGACGGTGCATCCGCGTTCAATCAAGATATTGGCGACTGGGACGTTTCCAATGTGATCACCACGGCATCCATGTTTCAAAGTGCACGGTCGTTCAATCAGGACATTAGCGGATGGGATTTATCCAGCATCCAGAATATGAGTTTTATGTTTTTTGGTGCCACCTCTTTCGATCAGGATCTTCGTGAATGGCAAGTAGCCAGCACCACGGACCGCACCAATATGTTTGCGGGGGCGGAATCATTTAACCCTGACTATAAACCACAGGAGGTAGAGGTTGCAGCGGACCCGTTACCGCCCGCTCCGGGCATGCTTTTCGAGATGATGGGCACGGAAGGGTGCGAGACTATCCCTGCCGACATTTCGGCCGAGGAGATGCAGGCCGGCATTGAGGCCGGGCAGGAGCAAGGTCAGCCGATGATAGATGCGACGATGGGTGGATTCTTCAATGGTCCCGCTTATGGCATCAGCCTATACGGCAGCCAAGCCCCAGACACCGGATTTGCCGCCCTCCATTCCATGTGGACAGAACTGGAGGGTCGGGGTATGGTAACGCTTTGCATAATCACGGCTCAGAGCAGTAACCAGGCCATCGAAGCAGGACACGTTCCCGTCGCCGATCCGACAAGCAACGAGGTGCCGGATTCAGATGCGATGATGGGCATGGGCGTAGTGATAGAGCTGGCACCGTCAAGCGATGAATCGACCTACCGGCAGCGGATCATCGGGGAGATGCTATTCATGTCTGGTCAATTCGAACTGAGTGAATGGTCGGAAGAAGGGTATTCGGGCACGATGCAACTTGCTGGAGAAATTGGACTTGAGGATGGAGACGAGTTGCATGGTATCGAAATAGAAGCCTCCATCGACGGCATGCCGGGGATGCCCAACGTACCGGACTTCACCCTGGAGGACTGAGCGGGCTCTACATTAGTTACGTGAGGGCAACTGGAGTACCGGTAGTGATGCGGTGAGTCGCGTTCACAGCACCGGCGTGCAGTCGCGCAATGAAAATCCAATGAGGGCACCGGCAGGCTGATCTTTTGGCAGGAGCCCGCGTTGCTTTATGCTGCTTAACAGGCTGCTTCGCCCTTTCGCGACCGTTCTTTTAGAACACGTTTTCGGGCGGCGGCCCTTCACTGCTAACGATAGCTGCCTCGCACATGGAAACCGTCATCAACGAGATCACTCCAGTCGAATTCGAACTGGAGATCACGGCCACCGCCGATGACCTCAAGAAGGAATTCAACGAAGCCCTGCGCGCGCAGCGCAGTCAGACAAACATGAAGGGCTTTCGCCCTGGCAAAGTGCCACTGGATCTCGTAAAGAAGATGCACGGCAAAGCCATTGGCTACCAGATTGCCGAGCGCAAAGTGCAGGAAGTATTCGACGAGGAGGTCATGGGGGACGATGACTATGACGTCCTCGGCCAGCCCCAGATTAGCGAGCTTTCTTACGAGGTTGATGGCGAGATGAAAGCCACCGTGCAGTTCGGCGTGCGACCCGAGGTAGAGATCGGCGACTTGTCGGAAGAAGAAGTCGACGCGCTTGCCTACGAAATCACCGACGAGGACGTCGAGAAAGAGCTCGAGGGCCTGCGGCAGAAAAATTCTGATCTCCGGCCGCACGAGGAGGAGATCACCGAGACGGATTATGTGGTGATCGACCTGCAGCAGATCGACGAAGAAACCGGTTCACCCGTTATCGGGGAGAAGGAGGAAGACGTCACCTTTTTCGTAGACGATGAAAAGTTGCACGATGCTCTCCGGGATGGCCTGATCGGCCGCACAGTGGGTGACACCTTTACCGTCACTCTCCCGCACCAGACCCAGGAGGATCCCGAGGGTAGCCACACGCACCGCTACGAGGTGACCATCAAGGAAACCAAGCACCGCGAACTGCCGGAGCTCGATGATGCATTCGTCGGAGAGGTAACTGACGATCAGTTTGTATCGGTCGAGGAATTGCGCGAGGAGATCCGTAGCCAGCTTGAGCAACAGGCCGAGCAGCAAGCCGAGGAGTTCGTGCAGAGCAACATGGTCGAGCGCCTGCTCGAACGCAACCCGGTGCCAGTGCCCGGACCCGCCATCGAGATGTTTCTCGATTCGTTTATCGAAGACGTGAAACAGCGCAACGACGGGGATCTACCCGATGGCTTTGATCGCGAAGCATTTCGCGAGAGCAACCGTGGCGAGGCCGAAAAGCAGGCCCGCTGGATGATTATTCGCGACAAGATTATTGAGGACTCAGAGCTGGAGGTGTCCGACGAGGATTACGACGCGTTCTTCGAAGAGCAGGCCGGCGCCGAAGCACAGCTCAGCCCGCAGCAGCTCCGCAATTTCTACGAGCAGATGAACGTGATGTCGCGCGTGGAGCAGCAGCTGCTGAGCAAGAAGGTCTTCGACCACCTGAAAGAGCGCTTCACGATCGTGGAGAAAGACCGCGAGACGCTGGAAGAGGAACTGAAAGCCAAGCGGGAAGCAGCAGCCAGCGTTGCTCCCACACCCGCAGGCTAAGCATTGAATCGAAAAACCACACCGTTGCACCCTGAGGCGAAATGGCAGGAACCGCATTTTCCGACGTCAGGTAGCAACGGGCGCGCATGCCGACTTTAACGTGAGGACGATCTTTTTATGGTAGACGATTTTATCAAGTACACGAAGAGCCTGACGCTTCCGAGTAGCATCTACAGCGGTGGAGAAAACGCAGCCCCGATGAGCGGGCTCGTACCCATGGTTGTAGAGCAAACGACGCGGGGCGAACGAGCGTACGATATTTTCAGCAGGCTCCTGAAAGAGCGCATCGTTATCGTTGGTACGCCCATCAACGACCAGGTGGCCAACCTTACCGTAGCCCAGCTGCTGTACCTGGCCAGCGAAGACCCCGAGCGCGAGATCAACATGTACGTGAACTCGCCGGGGGGTGTGGTCTACAGCGGCCTTGGCGTCTACGATACGATGCAGCACATCGGCGCCCCGGTAGCTACCATCTGCGTGGGGCTCGCTGCCTCGATGGGCTCCGTTCTCCTGGCTGCCGGCGAAGCGGGCCGGCGTGCTGCACTTCCCAATGCGCGCGTGATGCTCCACCAGCCGCTCGGCGGCGCACAGGGGCAGGCCGCCGACATCGCCATTCAGGCGCGCGAAATCGTTTGGCTACGCCAGCGTCTCTACGAAATCCTCTCGCACCACACCGGCAAAGATGTAGAGCAGCTTGAAGAAGATGCCGACCGCGATTACTGGATGAGCGCCAAGCAAGCCAAGGAGTATGGCCTCATCGACAACGTGCTCGAACCGGAATCGAAGAAGGATAAGGACGAGAGCTAATACTCTTCCGAAATTACGTTACCGGAAAAGCCCCCGCTGCCTGATGGCGACGGGGGCTTTTCTAATTCGCAACCACATCGTACTTTAAGTACCGCGTACGGGATTCGAACCCGTGTTACCGGCGTGAGAGGCCGGCGTCCTTGACCCCTAGACGAACGCGGCAGAGGATCGCCTGAGACAACGCCTCCGCCGTCAGGTTTCGTCTTCACAAAAAGTATGGCAGCCGTTTTACGAACCATCACACCGCCCGCCAAGTAGTAGTACGCTGCTAAACAATCAGCACTCTATCAAACGATTACTTTTACTTTTATGATTTTCGAGCGACGTACCGGTATATCGGCTGCGCTTAGTTTTGCGCTGGCCGCCCTCCTTGTATTTGCCGGTTGCGGCAATGGAGAAGCCGAAGAGAATGGCTCTTACACCGTAGGCGACCCGATTACAGAAGACGGCATCGCCGCGGTGATTACTTCTGACTATGGCACCGACACCATCGACGTTCAATCGTTCGAGCAACAAGTGGCGCAGGGACAGCCACCGTCGAGCGTCCTGGAAAACTTTATTATACAGCATGTAATGTCTGGCGAAGCTGAAGCCCGCGGCCTTGAGCCCGACGCCGAAGAGGTTGAAGCACAGTTGCAAATGCTACGGGATAACTTCCCCGACGAGGAGACGCTCAACGAAGTCCTCGCACAGCAGGGCATCACCATGGATGAGGTGGAAGGCCAGATGACCGACATGATGCGCATGCAACAGCTGCAGGAGGAAATGCTGGCTGACATGCCCGAGATCGCACAGGAAGATGTAGATGAGCGCGTGCAAACGCAGGCCGACCAGATCCGCGCCCAGCACATCCTCTTCCGGCTCGACCAGGGACAGGATCGTGATGAGGTTCAAGAACGCGCGCAGGCTGTGCTTGACACCGCACTTACCGGTGAGGTTGACTTCGCCGAGCTGGCCGAGCGCCACGGGGAAGACGGCACCGCCGAACAAGGTGGTGACCTTGGATTCTTCAGCCGCGGCCGCATGGTACCTGAATTTGAAGAAGCTGCTTTCGCGCTCTCCGACTCGGGCGACGTCACACAGGAACTCGTGGAAACCGACTTCGGCTTCCACATCATCCGCCTCACCGATCGCCGCATCGACGACGCGGTGGACGAGCAGCAGGCGCGGATGATGCTTGAGCAGGAGCAGCAGCAGCGCGTCATGGAAGATCAGGTAGAAGAACTCATGCGAGGAGTAACCATCCGCGTGAACGAAGACGCTACGGGCGCGCAGCTTCCGCCCAATGGAAACGACTAAAAAGTATTGCACAGATTTGCCAGTCTGTTCAGCGCCCGCCGGAGCCCACGCTTCAGCGGGCGTTTTTTTGTGACACATACCGTAGTTTAATCCGCCGAGCGCCGTCCGGCTACCACTCTCACTTACCTCGCCGTTCATCCAAGATCGGACTGTTATGCTTACCGACCTCCAACGCCGCACTGCGCAGGCTATCGTCGCCATTTACGAGACAGGGAAACCACAGGGCGGCTATGATATGGTTACCGTCACTCCGGGCGACACGGGCCATCTCACCTACGGGCGGTCACAGGCCACACTTGCAAGCGGAAATCTGTATCTACTCTTGAAGGCCTATGTAGAGGACGAGAACGCCCTGTTTTCCAGGGAACTGCTCCCCTTTTTGGATCGAGCCCGCGCGCTGGATACGTCGCTGGATCACAACGAGGAATTCCGTGACTTACTGAAGCGTGCCGGCAGCGACCCTGCGATGCATGACACACAAGACGCCTTTTTCGACCGGCTTTTCTGGACTCCCGCCACGCGTGCTGCACGGGCCATCTCTGTAGAAGAGCCGCTCTCTGTCACTGTCGTTTACGACAGCCTCATCCATGGCTCGTGGCCACGCCTGCGCGATCGCACAATGGAACTGTACGGCACTCCCGCCGGCCTGGGTGAACACGAATGGATCGAGAAATACATCGCCACCCGCCACGACTGGCTTGCCCATCATTCCAACAGATTACTGCGCCGGACTGTCTACCGTATGGACTCCTTCCAACAGCTGATCACGGACCGGAAGTGGGAGTTGCGGCTACCCGTATACGTGCGCGGTATTCGAGTTGACCGCGCCGCACTGGGCGCGCCCCCGCTACGCATTTCGGCCGAGGAGGACAAACAGCGGCTGCTCTTGCTCCAGGAACCGATGATGGAGGGCGAGGATGTGCAGGCCGTCCAACAAAGCCTTCGGGATGAGGGGTACGAGCTTGCGGTGGACGGCATCTACGGTCCCGAGACCGAGCAGGTCGTACGGGCGTTTCAGGAAAGAGAGGAACTGCAGGTTGATGGCATCGTCGGGCCCGCAACACGGTCGGCTCTTGGCTGGAGCTAATCCTCTTTCGAGAGCTCAAGGCGGCGGTAAGACAACGCTCAGCGGCCACACCATCACAAACTGGACGGGGTGGCCATCGGTATCTTCAGCGGGATGAAACGCCGTGTCGTACACGATGCTCATGGCGAGACGCTCGCAAAACGACCCGTCCCCGCCCGGCACACGGGCATCAATCACCTCGCCCTCAGCATCCACGACAAACTGCACGGAATACTGGCGTGGATTACCCAGGCACCGCTGCCCACCCATGCGGCGGTGCACCATCTCCTCAATCGACTCTATACCCTGGGCAGGCTCCGGCATCTGTTCAACGTTCGGCGGATTATCCTCATCCATGTACTCGTCCCACCACATCTTGCTATCCGGGCCGAAGTCCGAGCCTGACTGCGTAGAGGCACAGGCCACCAGTGCTAATGACAGCACCACCAGCGCAAGGGGGAACGCACGCATATGAGAGGAAGGGGCTTTTTGCGTTGTCAATAAACCGGAATGCATCCTTTACCCGTTTTGCTCTCTCGCCGTTCCGGCATTCATCAAAGGCCTGTTGGAAGCCGCCGTCACGCTATCCATACCGTTTTTATGTTTACAAACTCCCGGAGCCCGTACCGTGAGAGTTCGCGTCCGTAGCCGCTGGCCTTCACTCCACCAAACGGAAGTCGGGGGTCGCTTTTTACCATTCCATTGACGAAGGCGCAACCGCACTCAAGCCGCAGCGCTACCGCCTCGCCGCGCTTGCGGTCGTCGGTGAAGACGGCACCCCCCAAACCGAACGGGGTAGCGTTGGCAAGCCGCACCGCCTCATCTGCATCGGCCGCCTTGATTAGCACAGCGACGGGGCCGAAGAGCTCCTCCTCAAACGCCACGGTGCCCGGCTTCACCTCCGACAGTACCGTCGGTTGATAGAAATATCCAGGCCCGTCCACGGCAGTCCCACCCGTACGCAGGGTTGCTCCCTGGTTTATGGAGCGCTGTACTTGATCGTGCAGGTGATCCCGGAGATCCGCTCGCGCAAGCGGTCCGAGGTCTGTCGACTCCTCCATCGGATCCCCAACCGCGAGGGCTTCAACGCGCGCGACGATTCTTTCTGCAAATGCATCGTACACAGGCTCCTCTACGATAAAGCGCTTCGCGGCAATGCAGCTCTGCGCGTTGTTCTGCATCCGAGAATTCATAGCTGTCTCGGCAGCATCTGGGAGATCGGCATCAGCCAGCACGATAAACGGATCCGACCCACCCAGCTCCAGTACGGATGGTTTGATGGCGCCACCGGCGGCCTTACCCACGGCGCTTCCCGCCCGCCCGCTTCCGGTTAGGGTGACGCCTTTTACCCGCCGGTCGTCGATAGTAGCCGCCACCTGTTCCTCGGAGATGAGCAGTGTCTGAAATGCATGCTGGGCAAAGTTAGCCGAGGCAACGATTTGCTCGATTTCAAGCGCACACCCCGTCACGTTAGGCGCATGCTTCAGCAACACCACGTTGCCCGCCATTAGCGCCGGCGCTGCAAACCGAAAAACCTGCCAGAACGGAAAATTCCAGGGCATCACGGCCAGGATCGGGCCGAGCGGTTGATAGGTGACGTAGCTCTTCGACGCGTCGGTCTGCACCATCTCCGGGCGCAACATATCCGCACCCTGCGCTGCATAGTATCGACATACCCATGCGCACTTCTCCACCTCACTTATGGCCTGCGTCAATGGCTTACCCATCTCACGGGTCATCAGCTTGGCGTAGCGTTCGGTATTCTCCTCAAGCGTATCCGCCAAGCGGCGCAACCTTTCCGAACGTTCAGCCAACGCCGTTTGTCGATGATGCTGAAAAGCCTTCACACTCTGATCCAGCTTCTCATCCAGCGCCTCCGGCGTAAGCGCGTCGTATCGAGCAATTTCGTCGCCGGTGGCGGGATTTTGAGAGATGAAAGCCATGGAATCCTCGTCGTCGATCCGTTGAACTGTTGCGACTGGCACACGTGCCGGGCAGCCACGCTCTATCACTGCCGCGATGTCTGCGACCTGCGTTTCCCATACAAAACCTCTATCTTGCTGATGGTTCTTGAGCAACTTCAAAATCTGCGCTGACTATCGGAGGCCCGGCCGCGTATCATTGGCTGCGACGGTCTCCCCTGCGCCCCGCGCTCACAAAAATAATCGTGCACGCAACCCTTCCGCATCAATGACGGCTGACACCCCTTCTGTTGAAGACCTCTTAGGAAGAAAAGTGCACGATATCACGCTGTACGAGCAGGCACTAACGCATCGATCGCTGCTTCGCGGGCAACCTGATAGCCACCTGCACTCCAACGAGCGCCTGGAATTCCTGGGTGATGCAGTGCTCGGCGCGCTCGTGGCAGAATATCTGTACCGGCGCTATCCCCGCAAAACCGAAGGCTTCCTGACCAGGCTCCGCGCAAAGATCGTGAGCGGCAGGGCGCTGGCACGTGCCGCCCGCGAGCTCAATCTGGGAACGCACATCCTGATGAGCGAAAACATGGAGCGGGTGGGGGGACGCGATAACGCCACCATCCTGGCCGATGCCCTTGAGGCGCTTATCGGTGCCATCTACCTGGATCTGGGCGTCGACGCAGCCCGGGAGTTTCTAAAGAAAACCACGCTGAGTGAGCTCGACCTGGACGCCCTCGCTCGCCGGCACGACAATCACAAGAGCCTGTTGCTTGAATTTGTACAGGCCCGGGGATGGGACCAGCCCGTCTACCGCGTTACGAAGGAGCACGGGCCAAGTCACGACAAGCGGTTCGACGTCGAAGTCGAGGTCTGCGGCAAAGTTCAGGGTACCGGAAGCGATCGCAGCAAGAAAGGCGCCGAGCAGCAAGCAGCCGCAGAGGCGCTCCAGACTCTTGCTGAAGAATCGTCTGCGACCCCGTAGCCGGGGATACCCCCCTTTACACATCGCCAGCTGCTCTGCTGCGCACTCAAACCATTAGCGCATTTGTGTGTCGATTAACGGGTACTGCCGGTGTCAGAATACAGCGCAGCAACCCTGGGCACTATGGCTAACGTTGCGCGTTCGCGCTACGCCTTTTCTTAACAAAATGCAGACACCGACGGCCAGACGGCCGGCCTCCCACCTCCACCAGAGTCAACATAGGAATGCTGAACGCGCGCTCCTCACTTGCTCCGTGTGTTTACATCGTATTGCTGCTGTGCATGGTACGGCCGGAGGCGC
>SLED01000240.1 GCA_007124945.1 Salinibacteraceae bacterium
CTGGGCGTGGAAGAGTACCGACGTCAACGCACCGAATACAACCGCCGCAACCGATGAGCAATTTTCCCGACCTGAAGGACCTGCCGACGCTGAAGGATGACACCGCCGTCATTCGTGCCCGCGAGCGCCTTTCGACTATCGAGGCCCGCCTGGCGGAGACGGAGCAGCTACGCACCGACCTGGCGGCCGAGGTAAAGGAGGCGCAGGCCACGGCTAAAGAGGCCCGTAAGGCCGCCCTGATGGACGATTCCGGAGGTGTGGCTGTTCAGGCAGGCACCGACGCCGACAAGCTGGAGCGCCAACTGCAGGCCGCCCTTGGTGATGTGAAGGTATTGGAGGAGCTGAAGGCCGAAGCCGAGGAGACGCTGGATAACGTGACGGAGGCCGGGCGTAAGGCGCTGAGGCCCGCCTACAAAGAGGCTGAAGGCGCGATCATAGAGCAGGCGCTGAAGGCCGTGAGCGTGCTGCAGGACTGCCTTGCCAAAGCCGACGCGCTGGCCGCAAAGGCCCGGCAGGAGCGTGTGACGTTTCTTCCGTCCGTGCCGCTGAAGCCGTCCCACTTCGAGCGTGGACTGAATGAAAAGCAGCTGGAGCGGATGGCTGAAGCGCTACAGCGGCAGCGGCGCAAGTAGACGGTTTTCGGTAACACAAATACGGTAACGCATGCAAGGCACAAGCCACAACGCCGAGGAGCTACTGCAGACGGCCGAACGCCGGGCGTTCGTGCTGGAGCGCCGCGCTGCTGGCGACAACTGGCAGCAGGTAGCAGACAGCGCTGCCGATCGGTTTGGGCTGGACGCGCTGCCGAACGGATGGGGCCGCCGCTACGCCTACAAGGATTTCAGCCGTGAGCTGAAGCGCCGCCAGGAGGAGAACGCCGAAACCGCCGAGCACCTGCGGGACCTTCAGCAAGTACGGATCGAGCGGATGTTGCGGGGGCTATGGGAGAAGGCCATCACAGGCGACGAGGCGGCCGTGGATAAGGCGCTGAAGCTACTGCAGCGACAGGCGAAGCTGTTCGGTTTGGATGAGCCGGAGCGCTTCGAGCAGGCCGTGAGCGTGCTGCAGAGTGCCGACTATGCCGAGCTCCGCACCGCCATCATGAACGCGCTGGAGCCCTTCCCTGAAGCCCGTGCGGCTGTCGCTGACGCGCTGACCGCGGGGGCCGAGCAATGAGGCCCGAATCCGATCTTGCGCGGGCGCTGGACCCCACCCGCATACTGTGCGAAGGTATCGGCGCGCCTGCAGACACGTGGCAAGCGAAGGTCCTACGACGTCGTACACGTCGCTGCCTGCAGCTCGTGACCCGCCAGGGAGGCAAGAGCACCACCACCGCCGCGAAGGCTTTGCATAAGGCATTGTACACGCCGGGGAGCCTTACCCTGCTTGTGGCACCGTCACAGCGTCAATCTGGCGAGCTCTTCAGCAAGGTGGTATCCCTTTACCGCGCCTGTGAGCCGCCCGTGGATACGCGCAAGGTGTCCGCTATGCGCATGGAGCTGGAGAACGGCAGCCGGATCGTAGCGCTACCCGGCAGCGAGAAAACCATCCGCGGTTACAGTGGCGTCGATCTACTCGTGATAGATGAGGCTGCCCGCGTGCTGGATGAGCTGTATTACAGTGTGCGCCCGATGCTGGCGGTATCGGATGGCGAGCTCATTGCAATGACAACGCCGTGGGGCAAACGGGGGTGGTTCTACGATGAATGGACGGACACCGAGGCGACCGAGTGGACCCGTATTAAGGTAACAGCCGATGAGTGCCCGCGCATCACCGAGGCCTTTCTGGAGGAGGAGCGGCGCAAGCTGGGCGCGTGGTGGTTTCGGCAGGAATATTTCTGCGAGTTCTCCGACACCGTGGACAGCCTCTTCTCGACCGACGATATAGACGGCGCTTTCAGCGATGACGTCGCGCCGCTCTTTGCCGAGGAGGAGGCCGAGCCCGAGGCGCCATCCGTATCCGATCATATTACACCCCTGAGCCTGTGAGCGACCTCCGCATAACCTCACCCATGAAGCCCGGCGAAAGCGTTCGCCCTGTGCCGAAAGCCCGGTTTACCGTCGGGCTCGACTTAGGGCAGGCGCAGGATTATAGCGCGCTATCGGTGGTGCAGCATGTGGGCCGGGAGTACCACGTCCGCGACCTCCGGCGGTGGCAGCTGGGCACGCGCTATCCCGACGTAGTTACCGACGTGGCCGAGCTCGTGCGAACCCGCGTCCTACAAGGCCCGCGCCTCGTGGTGGACGCTACGGGCGTAGGCCGACCCGTAGTTGAGATGTTCGAGGATGCCGGGCTGCACCCCTACGCCGTGTGGATCACCGGGGGCGATAAAGTGCAGCGCGATGGCACCGAGTACCGCGTGCCGAAGCGTGAGCTTGCCTCCACCCTGCAGGCGCTCCTCCAGTCTGGCCGCCTGAAGTTTGCGCGTGGGCTACGGCACGGGGACACCCTCCGTCGCGAGATGCAGCACTTCAAAGTGAAAGTCAACCTTGCCACCGGGCACGACAGTTACGAGCACTGGCGGGAAGGTGATCATGATGACCTCGTGCTGTCGCTGGCAATGGCGTGCTGGATGGGCGAGCACGGCCGGTCTGGCAAGTCCGCGAGCATGGCGCTGTAACCAAACATCTGCGAGATGCTGCCGGGCCGACTGAGGGGGACGGTACCGACAGCCGCCGGGCGTCCAAGTGGGGGCGTCCGGTTTTTTATGGCATAGGCGATCCGCTGAGAGCCGATAGACCGCACTACCCTACGCCCGAGCGGGATTTGTCGGCTGTGAGAGGATCGGCCATTTTAGAAGTTGACCAAGTTGACAAAAACCGCCCAATAGGGGGGTATTCTCGTTTTTGGCGACACCGTGCCCTACGCAAAAAATTGCGGAGGGCGAGAAGGGCGAGGCCCGCGAAAAGGCGGCGCTTGCCGTGGACGTGGAAGAATACGAGCGCGTGGCGGCGAAAGAGCGGCAGGGTACGCGCTCTGACATTGGTCAAAAAATTGACACAAGTGAGGCTGGACGAGCCACTGAGAAAGCAGCAGAAAAAGCCCCTACATCTTGCGCTTGCGGTACGCACGTTGCTTGCATGCGGCGCCACAGTATAGAGCATCCGACCGCTCCGGTGTGAATGCCTCCCCGCATTCGCTGCACGTAGTGTTTGCCCTACGCTCTGCCTTCCGCTTCTTCGTGAGCTGCGTCCAGCCCTTGCGCCTGCACGTATCGCTGCAGGCCTCGAACCGCCGAAAGCGTATATCATCCGCACGCTGAAAAGTATCCCCGCAAACATCACAGGTTACCTTCGTCAAAGGAAGGCCCCAGAGGGGATCGATGTATCGGTGGTCCATGGCGTCGTTACGGTTAGAACGTGTGGAATTTTTTCCTCAAGTTATACCCGTAACGCCCGGCCGTGTTACGGTTAACACGTACGCAATTTTTTGCGCAAGCCGCAGCCGTAACGGATGGGCACACGAAAGCCCCACCGATGAGCAGCAGACACACGAAAGCCCACGCCAGCAGTTGCCGACGCGGGCCGTGTAGGGTAGCCGGTGTAACAGCATACAACCGACGTGTAAGCCGTGGTGTAGACGTTTGGCTATTGTCTACCGTCGCTGTGAGCGCAGTTTAATGAGTTAAATGGGTTTAATGGGGGTGTTCGCGGATCTGGATTCGTGCTGCTCTGCCACGCTGTCCCCCCAACTCTGCATCCGCCCTGCTGCGCTTTCGACCTGGCGGCGCGTGAAGGTGGGGCGATAATCACTGCGCGCCATGTACGTGGCGGCATAGTCCCCGGTGTGATCTTCGATGTTGTGGATCTGCCCGTCATCGCCACGGATGAGGGCGTAGGCGATGAGCACGAGGCGGGGATCCTGCGGCTTGTAGGTGGCGCGTTCGAGGCGTAGCTCGATGAAGAGGCCGGGGGCGTCCCACGGTTCACCGTCCGGTCGATACCACAGGCGGCCGGTGCCGGGATAGTGCAGTAGCTGCGGGTTCGCCTGGGCGATGGCCCACATCCGACGGGTGGTTTCGGTCCTGCTGAGGGGCTGAGCTTCTGCTGTCGCTGTCATTGTGTTGAGGCGTCTGTGTGAATGGGCTCAAACTTCACACAGGCGGCAGCGACCAAAGGTAAACACAGAATTGTTTACCCGATGGGTTAACCGTCTTTTCTGTAAACCCTTACGCACCAAAGAGTTACGAAAAGGATCTGTGGGCGGTGCTGGATTCGAACCAGCGACCTCCTGCTTGTAAGGCAGGCGCTCTAAACCAACTGAGCTAACCGCCCGTGTAGCGTGTAGATAATTAACGGCGCGCGTCGTCTTGTGATTCCAGACGATCGAGCGGGAAACGGGATTCGAACCCGCGACCCTCAGCTTGGGAAGCTGATGCTCTACCCCTGAGCTATTCCCGCCAGCCATCAGGCAAACGGACCGGCAATGGTACGTGCCTATTGCATGAAAGTCAATGCCCGCTCTTTGATCCCGGCCGTCAATTTTGTATGATAGCGTCCTTTTTGGCCATAACTTCGTGATTCCCACATCAAACAAGCCGGGATATCTCGCGTTTGGTCCACCCCTTTATTTTCTGATGACACAGTATTAGCTGTTATTATGCCTAAGCGAACCTATCAACCCAGCAAGCGCAAGCGTGCTAACAAGCATGGCTTTCGCAAGCGGAAGAAATCAAAAGGCGGCAAGAAAGTACTTAAGAACCGCCGCCGTAAAGGACGCAAGAATCTGATTCCTGGTAAAGGCGGAAGCAAGTAAGCGCCTACGTGTGAATGGTTGATGCAAGAAGCCCGCGTGAAAGACTGCGCTTTCCGCGGTCGATGAGGTTGAAAGAGCGGCGCCTGATTCGCCCGCTTTTCGATCGCAGCCGCAATGATGCACACACGCTTGCGCGGGGGAGTGTACGCCTCGTATATCGCATCGTACCCCGTGATGAGTTGAAGGTGGCGACCCCGCTTAAGGTGGGTGTCGCGCCCGGCCGCGGACTTAGGCGGGCGGTAGACCGCAACCAGGTCAAGCGCCATCTGCGTGAGGCTTTTCGCCTCAATCAGGAGTCGCTACGCCGCCTCTTTGAGCAGCGGGACGATACGCTCACCATGATGATTCTTTATCGTAGCGGGCTGCCGGTTGAGGGCCCAACCATTCAAATGGATACGAAGCGCGCTCTTGAGGCGCTTCACAATCGCCTCTCACCCGGTACCAGCAATGCAGCGGGCTGAGCGCGCACTGCAGGAACCGTGTACCCACATTGCGCCGTTCTCAAATATTCTGGCCCACTGGGCCGTTGTTTAATTTTTTTGTAGGACCCCCGTCAAATGGGAGATTCTGGTGTAGATCGTAATGTTGTGATCGCGAGCGTTCTGATCGCGATCATTCTCTTTGGTTGGCTCTGGCTTGCGGCCCCTCCTCCGCCAGAAGAACCGGCTGACGACGAAGAGGTCGCTGAAGAGCAGGTCGATGAGATGCGGGAACGGGAGGATGTTGACGATCCACCCGAAGATGCTGACATCGACGACGTTCTCGAAACCGATGACGTGGCGCGTATCGCAGATCCAGCGCTGGAGCGTGCGCTTGACGGAGAGGAACGGACAATCACGGTTGACCACGAGCTCTTCCAGGCCAAGTTTTCTACGAAGGGCGGCACCCTCACGTCTTTCACGCTGAACGAATACCTAAAGTGGGACCGCGAGTCGCAGGTGCAAATGGCCGACACCCTGAAGAACGGCTCACTGGCCATGATCTTCACCACTCCGTCGGCACATGTGGTGGACTCTCGCGACCTTTACTTCGAGGCCGATACGGACAATTCGACGCTAAATGTGGCAGATGGGGAAGCCCGCCTTGCGTTCACGGCTGAAGTTGGCGAGGGCTTTATCCGCAAGGTGTATGAATTCGTGCCGGACGAATACGAGGTCAGGCTGTCCATCGAAAAAGAAAATGCCGACACGTTCACCACGCGTGACGGCTACGAGCTTCTCTGGGATGGCGGTATCCCCTTCGCAGAGCGCAGTGCTGACGACGAGGCCTGGTATGCAGGTGCGTATGCCCAGAGCGGCGGCTCACTCGAGAATATTGGCCTTTCGGATGATTATGAAGAGCTATCGTTAAGCGGTCGAGTCGACTGGGTGGCGGTGAAGAATAAGTACTTTGCGTCGGTGATAATGCCTCAGGTGGAGACGCGGGGTGCAGAGCTAATCGGCGAGCGAACGGAAACGCATCCGTTCGGCCCGCAGCACGAGGATTACATGGCCAGCTTTATCGTGCCACCGGCGGGAGGGGAGATGAGCGTGGACGAGTTCACGCTGTACGTGGGCCCGATGGAGTATTACCGGATCAGCGCGTACAACGTTGGCCTGTACGGCATGGTCGACTTCGGGTGGGCCATTATCGGATGGATCGTCCGGCCGCTGGCACAGTGGGTATTCATCCCGGTGTTCTGGTACCTCGGCGATTGGTTGCCGAGCTTCGGCCTGGCCATCATCTTGCTTGCCTTGTTGATCAAGATGGTGCTCTACCCGCTAACGAAGTCCTCGTACAAGAGCATGGCTCAGATGCGGGAGATACAGCCGGAGATGCAGGCCATCAAGGAGAAGTACGAGGATGATCCGCAGAAGCAGCAACAGGCGATGATGAAGCTCTACAAGGAGTCGGGGGTGAACCCGCTCGGGAGCTGTCTACCCATGCTTATGCAGTGGCCCGTGCTGGTCGGGCTATATTTCTTCCTGCAACAGGCCATTGAAATTCGACAACAGGGATTCCTGTGGGCTGGAGACCTTTCGGCGCCTGATCCGATCGTAAATCTACCCTTCGAGATACCTTTCTTCGGGGATTATATTGCCGGCTTTTGTGCGCTGATGGCTATTTCCTTGGTAATACAGATGCGTATCCAGGGTACAGCGTCGGCTGGGGGCGGGCAGGCGAAGGTGTTTATGTACCTCTTGCCGGGTTTCCTCTTCGTCTTCTTCAACCGCTTCCCCTCCGGACTTAGCCTCTATTACCTCTTCTACAACGTGGTCTCTGCCACGCAGCAGAAGTTTATCAACAAGTCCATTGAGAAGGAAAAGGACGATACCAAGCTTGAGGAAAAGGATCCGGAAGAACTCAGCCGGCGCGAGCGTCAGAAGCTCAAGCGCAAGCGGAAGAAAGAACGGCTGAAAGAGGGAGCATAGCGGCGCTGCTTGAGAGTCGAGGAATCGAAGAGACGAGGAGACGAAGAGCGCTTCCGTATCGACGGTATGCCTTACGAGATCTCGCAATTGACCGGTAGCGATAGCCGGTTTTCCTTATGGATGGAGCATTGAGGATCGGCCGGATCCTACTCGCGCCTCGTTTCTTCGTCTCCTCGTTTCTTCGATTCGATTAACCCTGGCACCCCATCTCACTTCAGGAGTCCCTCCAATCCAAAATAAAATCTGGCTCGGTCGTCTGGATCGTCAGAAACAGAAGGCACCCGGCTGCAGGTTTAGTGCATGAATTGATCCTGATTCAAACGGTATGAGCGCGCGCGACGACACCATAACAGCCATCGCCACTGCCCGCGGGCAGGCGGCGCTGGCTATTCTGCGCGTGTCCGGGCCGGAGGCAATCGGGATCGCCAACCGGTGTTTTCGTGGAGCGGATCTCTCCGCGGTCGATTCCCATACCGCGCACGTGGGCTACGTGGTGGATATAGATGGGGAGGATATCGACCAGGTGGTGGCAACGGTATTTCGCGCGCCGCGGTCGGCTACCGGGGAAGACGTGGTGGAGATCTCATGCCACGGCGGCGACCTCGCGCCGCAGCTCATTCAGCAAAGCCTGCTGGATCATGGCGCACGACTTGCCGATCCGGGCGAGTTTACGCAGCGTGCTTTCCTGAACGGAAAGATGGACCTGGCGCAGGCCGAGGCGGTGGCCGACCTCATCCACGCCTCCTCCACGAAAGCGCACCGCGTGTCGCTCTCGCATCTGCAGGGTCGATACTCCGAGCAGCTTGAGGACCTCCGGGAGGAATTGCTGGAACTGGCTGCTTTCGTGGAGCTGGAGCTGGATTTCTCCGAGGAAGACGTCGAGTTTGCCGACCGGGAGCGCCTGGAGAAGCTATTGCGCACCTCCGAAAACCTCCTGAGTGAGCTGCTGGCCTCCTACCGCACCGGCGAGCTCATCCGCGACGGCGTGCGCGTGGTCATCGGCGGCCGGCCCAATGCGGGGAAGTCGACGCTGCTGAACGCGCTCGTGGGACGCGATCGCGCTATCGTGAGCCCGACGCCCGGCACCACACGCGACGAGATTGAGGCCGAGGCGGAGATCGACGGGCTGCGATACCGGTTCGTGGATACGGCCGGCCTGCGGGATACCTCCGACGCCATTGAAGCCGAGGGCGTGCGCCGCGCTGAAGCCTCTATCGCCCACAGCGATGTTCTGCTCTACGTCTACGACATCACCGAGGGGCTGGACGCCGATGAGGAGGCCTTCCTGCAGGAGCTTGGAGAAGAGCACCCCACCCTTCCCGTCGTGCGCATCGCCAACAAGCGTGATCTGGTGGATGGGGAGAGACCCTCTGCCGGATTGAACGGCCAGGCGGTGGTGATCTCCGCTGAGGAAGGACAGCGCGACGCCGATGCGGTGGCTCCCGTGGTAATGGCGCTGCGGGATGCCGTTGCCGACGGGCTGGAAGATACGGACGCCTCGCATGTGGTGATGAATCAGCGCCACCGCCAACATCTGAAGGAAGCGCTCGAAGCGGTGCAGCGCGCGCGCCGGGCACTGGCCAGCGGCGCCGCGGGCGACATGCTTTCCCTGGACCTCCGCAGCGCCCTTCACGAACTCGGCGCCATCACCGGCGAAATCACCAACGAAGACGTGCTCGACCAGATCTTTTCGCGCTTCTGTATCGGTAAGTGAGGACCGCCGCGCCGCTTCTTGCGTCTAATTATCATGTTTGGTATCGCCATGTAAACCGTGTAGAAATGGCTCCATCAACCACCACGCAGAAGCGCCTCACCTGGGAGCAGATCTGCAACGATCCTTCGCTGCAGGATCTCCCATACAAGATTGAGACGAACGCGCGCGGGCAGATTGTGATGAGCCCGACGCATCAGTATCATGGCAAGCTTGCCTTCATGATCGCAAGTGAACTCGCAGAACTACTTCCTGATGGCGAGGCTTCTGTCGAGTCGGCGATCCGGACCGCCCGTGGGGTAAAGGTGGCCGACGCCATCTGGTGTACGAAGGAACGCTGGGAGCAAATAAAAGACACGTACGACGCTCCGGTTGCGCCTCAGATCTGCGTCGAGGTGCTTTCGCCCACAAATACAGAGGAGGAGATCGCAGAGAAGCGCGATCTCTATTTTGAGGCCGGTGCCGAGGAGGTGTGGTTATGTGATCGCGAGGGTAACCTATCATTCTTCGACGCGGACGGGCCGCGCGAATCATCCGGGCGTGTGCCCTCGTTTCCAAAGTCTATCGAGCGGGAGTAACCCGCGACTTTGTGGAGACTTTCTGGAAGTGCGCTATGCAGGCTGATTCCTACTTTTCATACGACGTGATTGTGGTCGGCGGCGGCCATTCGGGCTCGGAGGCAGCAGCGGCTGCGGCTAACATGGGCGCCCGAACGCTGCTCATCACCATGAAGCTGGACGCCATCGGGCAGATGTCGTGCAACCCGGCGATCGGCGGCATCGGTAAGGGCCACATCGCCCGGGAGATCGATGCGCTCGGCGGGCTGATGGGCCGCATCACCGACCGCGCCGGCATTCAATTTCGGATGCTCAACAAGCGCAAAGGACCGGCTGTGTGGGGACCGCGCGCGCAGTGTGATCGGGCGGAGTACGCCACCTGTGTTCGTGAGGAGCTGGAGGCGATCGAGAACCTCTACATGCGCGCCGATATGGTGACGGAGCTGCTCGCCGAAGATGGTCGCATCACCGGCGTACGAACCAATCTGGGTGTCGAGTTTAAGGCGCCATGTGTCGTGCTTACAACCGGCACATTCTCGAACGGTGTGATTCACGTTGGTGAGAAGAACTTCGGTGGCGGCCGCATGGGCGAGAGCGCCTCGCGTGGCATCACCGGCTGCCTGCACGACATGGGCTTCGAATCGGGCCGCCTCAAAACCGGTACCCCGCCCCGCGTGGATGGCCGCACCATCGACTACAGCGTGATGGAGGAGCAGCCGGGCGACGACGATCCGACGCCCTTCTCCTACATGACCGACCACCTGCCAGGCGACGGCCAGCTCTCCTGCTGGTTGACCTACACCGCTCCGGATGTGCACGACGCGCTCCGGGAGGGCTTCGACCGGAGCCCCATGTTCACCGGACGCATTCAGGCGAAAGGGCCGCGCTACTGCCCGTCGATTGAGGATAAAATCGACCGGTTCGCGGAGAAAGACCAGCACCAGATCTTTATCGAGCCGGAGGGCCGGCGCACGCACGAGGTGTATGTCAACGGCTTCTCCACCAGCCTGCCCGAAGAAGTGCAGTTTGAGGCGCTTCGCAAGGTGCGCGGCATGGAGAACGCGCACATGCTGCGTCCGGGCTATGCCATCGAGTACGACTTCTTCCCGCCCTACCAGATTCGCTACAGCCTGGAGACCAAGTATGTGGAAGGCCTCTTCTTTGCCGGGCAGATCAACGGCACTACCGGCTACGAGGAAGCGGCGGCGCAGGGACTAATGGCCGGCATCAACGCGGTGCAGAAGCTCCGCGGTGCCGAGCCCGTCGTGCTGAAGCGCTCCGAGGCCTACATCGGCGTGCTCATCGACGACCTCGTCTCGAAGGGCACCGACGAGCCGTACCGCATGTTCACCTCGCGTGCCGAGCACCGCATCCTGCTCCGGCAGGACAACGCCGACCTCCGCCTCACCGAGCGCGGCTACGAACTCGGGCTCGCCTCACGCGAGCGCTACGAGCGGATGCAGTCGAAGCGCGAGGCCATCCAGCACACTCGGGAAGCACTCGAAAATACAACCGTGCAGCCGGCGCAGGTTAACGATTACCTGGAGCAGGTGGGCACCTCACCGATCGATCAGGGCGAGCGACTTGTTCGACTGGCGCTTCGACCCGAGGTGGATACCGAGGCCTTGATCCGGCACGCGGGGCTGTGGGACGATGTCGTGGCCCCAGCGCCGGGAATTGAAAACGCCGCGCGCCTTGTCGAAATCGATCTCAAGTACGAGGGATATATCGAGCGGCAGCAGGAGTTCATCGAGCAGATGGAGGCCAAGGAAGCCTGGCCCATCCCGGAAGATTTCGACTACAGCGAGGTGGAGGCCCTCTCCAAAGAAGCCCGCGAGAAGCTGAGCAAGGTCGAGCCGCAGAACCTCGGCCAAGCCTCCCGCATCAGCGGCGTGCGCTCGGCCGATGTGTCCGTGTTAATGGTGCTGCTCAAGAAGCGGGGCATCAAACCACGTGAAGACGGTGCCCGCGAAGCGGCCGAGGCTGCGGTGGCAGCGTGATTTGTGTTTGGGGGTTTGTGAGTGTGGGTGTGTGAGAGTCTTGTATGCAATACCTTTCAGCTCATAATTCTACTCAGAAATTCCCATACC
>SLED01000296.1 GCA_007124945.1 Salinibacteraceae bacterium
TGCGTCGCCGGGGTTCGCCACGCTCTGGATGAGGGTCATGCCCCGCGCGGTCTCATGCAGCACGTCTTCCTCGTGAGCGGCGTGCCGAGAGAGGTCGAGCACGGCCGCTTCGGGAGTTTCATTGAGGAGCACCGCACAGTCGCCAAGCCCGAAGTCGGCATCGACCAGCGCCACGCTGTACCCCTGCCCGAGCAACACCTCAGCAAGGTTTACCGCGACGACGCTCTTGCCAACGCCGCCTTTGCCGCCGGTAACGGCTATTATGGTAGAAGATCGATGCATGGTAGAACAGCAGGGCTACAGGTTCATGAGAGACTGAACGAACCACGTGGGTGAAAACGCTGCTACACTGTCGGGCACGCGTTCTCCGTTAGAAATATGCTGCACGGGTAGCTCAAATTGGAGCAACCACTCGGCGATGCGTCCCCAACCATGCACCTCGTCGAGGTGTGTGAGGGCCATCGCATCCGGTGTTACCGGGAGTTTATCAAGGGTCTCGGGTGGATATTCGTCGAGGGCCCGGGTCGCGTTAAAGACAAACTGCACATGCAGCGGCATGATGGGTGCTACAAAGCGTCGGATGCGGTTCATCATCCGGCGAGCGTCAGCAGCTCTGGCAGGAAGGGCCGGCGTATCAATGAGTACATGATCAAAGGACTGTACCCGACGCAGCGCCTGCTCCATCTCGTCGGCTGTCTGCACGCTTTGCGCCGGGACGCCGTGGCGGCGGAAAAGCTCAAGCGGGCTGTGGTGGAGGCTTTCGCTCTCCGGATCCGGCTCGATAATGATGACCGCCGGGCGATGCCGCGCGAAGAACTGTGGGTGCAGCGCCAGCTTGAGCAGGAGAGAGGTTTTGCCGGAGCCGCTGGGGCCGATGAGTAGCTGCGTACCTGCCGCCTGCTTCGACGGGGCGGTGTGTTGCAGCCGGCGCAAAAGCTCCTGGGCGAGCGCCCATTGCAGCTTGTCGTCGGCGGTGGATGGGTCGTAGCCGTGCTCGGCAAGGCTGTCGAAGACGCGCGTGAGCGTACCCGAGGTCATACCCCTGTCAAGCAGATGAGCAAAGAGGGGATGAGCAGCCCAGCGGTGTCCCGCTCCGATAACCGCGCCGCCAAACCGCCGCTCCATCGTTTCGAGACGCTCGTGGAGCACGCGGAGTTGCGACTCCAACAGCTGCTCCAGGTCGGCTTCCGGCTTTGCCGAAGTCTCTGGATCTGCATCGGCTCCTGTCTTGGGAAAGAGATTTCCACGAGCCGGGTCATTGGTGCGCCGAGCGGAGGTGGTGAGTCTGCGCATGCGCTCAGCAAGTCCCTGAACATCGATCGGCGAGTCTTCCATCACATCCACAAGCCCGCCCGTGGAACCGGAATTCTGTTCCCGTTCGTCTCCGGCAGTATCTGCCGTGGCCGCCACCTTTTTGCGCTGCTTATTCCGGGAAGGTTGATAGCCAAACGCTGTCCCCTCCTCGCGTGCGGTTTCTTTTCGAGGCTCCGCCGATGCGCGTTCGGAAGGGGCATCCAGCATTACCGTAACACGGGCAGGCCGGTCATCGGAGGCCGGCACCGAGTCAAGTAGCACAATGTCGTCACCGTAAGCGCGGCGCGCCTCAGAGAGGGCTGCCTGAATGCTACGGCCTTCTGTTGTCTTTACTTTCATGGGAAGCGTAGGAGGGTGCGCGCAAAGAGGCTATGGCAGCGTTAGATGGTCGATAAGGTCGACCGAGGCTTCAGGGATCAGGTCGTTGTACGAGAGTACGGTAATATCCGTGAGCATCGGTGCAAGGAAGTTGTAGAGGGTGGCTCGCAGAATCGGCGAGGTGAGCACCACCGGTGGATGCCCTCCGCCGATGAGGCGCTTCGCAAGGCGCTCTGCTTCTTGTATGAATCGCTCTGCCCTTTCGGGAGGAAGCCCGAGCGTGTTGGCGTTGAGCTCCCCGTTCTCTGCACGTTCGAGCAAGTGCTGTTCCAACACGGGATCAAGAACAAACGCGTGGATGCGCCCCTCGGAATCAGCGAACTCACGTGTGATGGTAGGGGCGAGGGCCGCGCGGGCATATTCTGTGAGCACATCGATATTCTTCGAGTTCGCGGCGTAGTCGGCCAGCGCCTCCAGTATTGTTACCAGATCCCGTATCGGGATGCGCTCCCGAAGCAATCGTTTAAACACCTTCTGCACCTGCCCGATGGAGAGGAGGTTGGGCACGAGTTCTTCGACCAGCGCCGGGGCCGTCTCCTTCACCTTGTCGAGGAGCTTCTTCACCTCCTGGCGATCCAGCAGGCGATGCGCGTTCTTGCGCAGCTCCTCAAGGAGGTGCGTGGTGACGACGGCAGGCGCTTCTACAATCGTGAGGCCCATGCTTTCAGCCTCTGGCAAATGCCGCTCGGCAACCCACACGGCCGGCAGTCCAAAAGTAGGGTCTTCTGTGCGGATGCCGGGTGGAGCCTCTTCCTGCTCTTCAGAGAGGAGGGCCAGATGATAGCCGGGTAGCACCTCGCCCTCGCCAATAGGGTTGCCCCGCAGCTTGATGACGTATCGGTTGGAGTCCATCCCTACGTTATCACGAATGCGGATGGGAGGGACCACCACGCCGAGCTCCACCGCGAGCTGTTGCCGGAGTAACTTCAGCCGCTCCAGCAGATCGCCCTGCTGGTCGGGGTCTACAATCGAGATAAGCGCGTAGCCTATCTCAAGCTCAAGCGGATCTACCATTAACAGGTCTGCTGGCTCGGACTCTGGCTCCGGTTCTTCCTCTGCGGTTTCCATCAGAGCCTGCTCTTCCTCTTCCGCCCGTTTCTCGGCCTTCATCCGGCTCCAGCCGATCAGGGCAACAGTTCCGGAAAGCAACCAGAACGGCAGGATCGGGAGTCCGGGCACCAGGCCCAGCAGCATCAGGAAGCCCGCGGTAATGAGCAGCGGGTGAGACTTGTTGAGCAGCTGCCCACGCATGTCCTGTGCAAGCGTGTTGTCGCCGCTGGCCCGGGTGACGATGATGCCGGCTGCTGTGGAGATCAGCAGGGCTGGTATCTGTGAGACGAGCCCATCCCCGATGGAGAGGAGCACAA
>SLED01000398.1 GCA_007124945.1 Salinibacteraceae bacterium
CTCCGATGGAAGGCTCAGGTTGGGCAAACCGACTCGCAACATCCCCCGAATCCTTTACCTAAAGCTGCTTAACTGCGCAACCTAACAGGAGCTGGCTTTACACAATTATCGTGACTTGATCTACACGTCAACGCTGCAGGCTAAATACGCCATAAAGCCGCATCCGATGCGAAGCGATTCCTCATCAACGTCAAAGGTGGGCGTGTGGAGACCGGAGGAAATGCCCTTCTCTTTGTTACCGGTGCCAAGCCTGTAGAAACAGCCCGGTATCCGCTGTAGAAAAAAAGCGAAATCCTCGGAGGCGAACCACGGATCGAGCGTTACCACGTTATCGGCTCCAACATAGTTGCGTGCCGCTACCATCACCCGGTCGGTAGGTTGAGGATGATTTATCAGAGCAGGGTATCCCACGCGGATTTCCAGCTCGGCTGTGGCGCCCAGTGCCTCTGCGGTGTGATGGACGACGCGCCGGATGATATCGTGCGCTCGAAAACGCCAGTGCTCATCCATCGCGCGGAACGTACCCTCAAGGTGCACTGTCTCCGGAAGCACGTTCGTCGCCCCATCGGCGATGAGGCGCCCGATACTAAGGACGCTCGGTACATCGGGCGGGCAGTGGCGGCTCACCACGCTTTGCAGGGCAACCACCACCTGAGACGCGGTCAGAACGGTGTCCGTCGAGAGCTCGTGAGGCCCGGCTGCATGCCCGCCTTCTCCCCGTATCGTTATATGAATTTCGTCTGCCGAGGCCATGTAGGTATCCCGACATACTCCGATCTTTCCAACGCGAAGCTCCGGAGTGGTGTGTTGTGCGAACGCTACGTGTGGGGCGGGGCCGGCGTCGTTTGCTTCAAGCACACCTTCTTCGATCATCACTTTGGCACCCCCGGGTAGCCGCTCCTCGCTGGGCTGAAATAAAAAGCGAACGGTGCCCGGCACGTCATCCTGTATGGAAGAGAGAATCTTCGCTGTACCCAGAAGTGAAGCCGTGTGGACATCGTGACCACAGGCGTGCATCACACCCTCGGTGGTCGAAGAAAACGGTAATCCGGTTTCTTCTTTTATGGGCAGCGCATCCATATCGGCTCGTAACAATTGCGTGGGCCCGGGGCGCTCCCCGTGTAGCGTCGCTACAATACCGGTTTCCGCAATGCCTGATTGAACTGTAACAGGTAAATCCTCAAGATGACTGAGGACAAAACGAGCTGTCTCGTATTCTTCAAATGCCAATTCCGGATGTGCATGTATGTGACGTCGGATGTTTACAACGTCATCATAGACGCTTTCAGCAGCTCGTTTAATTCTCCTGACCATGGATCTGAAGGTGATAGTAGAAGGGTGTTTTGGTCGGACGCGATCGCGGGCGGAGGGTTCAACGTTCAAGGGAAGCACGCTTAACGATGCGGCAAGCGCAATGTAACACAAACCGAACAGTTATAGACCTTAAACGACCGCTGGTCCGCAGGTCGGCAACGCTCGCGATGTCAAACACAATAATGTTGGAATCTGCGAATACCCTTGGATTGGTTTCAATATCATAAGAATGTTTGATTCAGTGATAAAAGTTCATACGGTGATGGGTGAACCATTTGCCGGAAAGCCTCGTTAGCGATTCCTACTCAAACGTAAATTAACGAGTGCATATCCATACCCGAGGAGTTCACACCGTTAGTCCTTTGTATGGAATGCATATAACACGTAACCCAACATAATACTCTCGTTACAATGGCAAAAGACAGCAGATTTTCGGTAGAGCGCGTCGCAAAGGAAGAAGCAGAACAGGAGCTTTCGAAACTGCGCAGTGGACGGGGTGGTCGCGTATCGAAGTATGCACCGGTAGCTGAACAGGCAGAAGACCTTGATAGAGGCGAGTCGCTCAAAGTGAGGTTGAAAAAGAACGAAGTAGGCGGTTTGCGCGGCTACCTGCAGCGGCGATTTGGTGAAAAGTTTACCGTCAAATCATCGCGCCTTGAGGGTGATGAGTACAAGGCATTTGTGTTTTACACAGATGACGTAGAAGAGTAACGGGCGCTCTGATAAACTGTAGACGCAACTCATTCGGGGGATGGTGCTTTTCGCATCATCCCTTTTTCTTTGGTTCGTTACGTTCTGTATGATTCAACCGCTCGGGCCGCCCGGCTCGCTGTTCATCTCGCGAATTGTTATGCTGGGCTCCCGCCTGGCGTCCATTTCAAGTATCCGTCTGCATGCTCCTGCTCGACTGGCTGATAGTGCTGCTCTATCTTGTGGCCACCCTGATGCTCGGGGCATATCTTGCTCGTTGGGCGTCCGGTTCGCTTGAAGACTTTTTCGTATCTGGGCGGTCGTTGCCGTGGTGGCTGGCAGGGACCTCCATGGCTGCGACCACTTTCTCGATCGATACGCCACTGTACATTTCAGGCGTGGTGGGCACCCGTGGAATCGCCGGGAACTGGGAGTGGTGGGCGTTTGCGTTTGGGCATGTGGTGCTGATCTACGTTTTCGCCCGACTGTGGAGGCGCAGCGAGGTGGTGACGGATGCTGAAATAATCGAATTGCGATATGGAGGCAGGCCTGCCGCTATCCTTCGGGCTACGAAAGCCTTTCTGTTTGCTGTGCCCATCAACTGCATCGGGATAGGGTACATCACGCTGGCGACCGTAAAGGTGGTCGGGGGGCTTGGAATCTGGGAGTCGCTGGGTATTATGCCTGGGGATACGATTTGGGGAATGGATCCGCAGCTCCTCACGGTCATCGGCATTGGCTTATTTGTTTTGCTGTATGCAGGCTTTGCCGGCCTTTGGGGCGTTGTGGCCACGGACTTTTTTCAGTTCTTCCTCGGACTTATCGGCGCCTGTCTGGTCGCTTGGTATGCACTCCGGTCACCCGATATCGGTGGGTTGTCGGGTCTGGTCACGCAGGCACAGGATGTCACGGATTTTGACGTGCTCGCGTTTGTGCCCGTGGTATGGGATGGGGATGCCTGGTTCGGTTTTGCGTGGAGCACGTTCGCCGGAATTTCGGCCGCTACGTTCGTTGCCTATGTAGGATTGCAGTGGTGGACGTTCCGGCGATCCGACGGAGGAGGCGAATTTGTACAGCGCTTGGCTGCGGCTCGGGACGAGCAGGAGGCGCTCCAAGCCGCGTGGCTCTTCAACATTATGCACTATGTGGTGAGGACGTGGCCCTGGGTGATCGTGGCGCTGGCGGCCCTCGTCCTGTACCCCGGGCTCGCCGATCCGGAGTTGGGCTACCCGATGCTCATGGTCGACTTTCTGCCCACCGGTGTCCTCGGCCTTGTGGTAGCATCGCTGCTGGCGGCATTCATGAGTACGGTGTCGACGCAGATCAACTGGGGCGCATCCTATCTGACCAACGACCTCTACCTCCGCTTCTGGAAGTCCGACGCCACGAACAAAGAACAGGTACTGGCTGGTCGGATCGCCTCGGTAGTCATTATGTTTTTTGGCGGTGCTGCAGCCTTTATTGCTGATGACGTTGCCACCATTTTCCGTCTGGTTCTCGCGATTGGGACGGGGCCGGGCGTCGTGCTCATCCTACGGTGGTTCTGGTGGAGAATAAACGCCTGGGCCGAACTTTCTGCGATGATAGCAGGCTTTTTCATCGGCCTGTTTACAACAGTTATCCCGTTGCTCACAATCGATGACTTCGGGATGCGTCTTGTCGTAATCACGCTGCTAACGGCCGCCGTCTGGCTGACGGTCATGTACCTCACCGCGCCGGAGAAGGAGGAGACACTCGAACAGTTTGTCACCAAGGTCCGACCGGGCGGCCCGGGCTGGGAAAGGCAGCGTACGCGGTTGGGCGTGCAGCCCGCCCACAACCTCGCCCATTCGTTGAAACAGGCAACCGCAGCCCTCCTGCTGCTCTTCGGCCTGATGTTCGGAGTAGGGGGACTGCTCTTGCTGAAATGGACCACCGGTACTATTATGCTCTCAGTTGCCCTGGTCGGCGGCGTGCTTCTACTGAGGCTCCACCAGAATGAGCCGCACACTCAGCCCTCAGGATAAATTTGTGTTTTGCCCAGCCGGGGTTATCCCTGACGAGGGAAACACACATCGCAAAGGTATCATTCGACTCTTTCCACTTTCGTTCCGCTCCCCGCCCTCGCATCGTATGCCGCAGATCGCAAATCTACCCGTTTTTCCGCTGCAACTGGTTCTCTTTCCGGAAGAGCGCCTGCCGCTGCACATCTTTGAGGACCGGTATAAAGAGATGGTTCAGTACTGCCTGGATAACGATAGCCCGTTCGGCGTTCTGCTCGCGGAAGGTGATCAGGTGGCGGCCGTGGGCTGCACCGCTGACATCGACCGCGTACTTGAGCGGTACGAGGATGGGCGGATGGATATTGAAGTGATAGGAGGGGAGCGGTTTAAGGTGCAGGAGATTCGGCAGGACCACGCGTACCTGTCGGCCGATGTGCAGCTCCTTCCGGATCAGGAGACAGATACCATGCACTCGCTCAGGGAGCGCGTCATTACGCAACATATGCGACTGCTTGAACTGGCTGGCCGCACCGTGCGCCCCAGCCTGTACGAAGATGTAGACAAACTCTCCTTCGTGATCGCGTCAAATGCGGGTCTCACTACCGCGCAGCAACAAAAGGTGCTGATGCTGGAGGAAGAAAACGATCGCCTGGCCTATCTTCGGGATCATCTCGAAGACATGATACCGCAGGTTGAGAAAATGGAGAGTATGCAGGAAAAGATACGGTCCAACGGCCACTTCGAAGACTTTCCTCCAGAAGATCTACCCTCAGCTGACGACTAACGCCCCGTACTGCTTCAACATCCGCCACTGCCATGCCCCACATCGGACCGTACTCCCTTCACGCAATTGAAACAGGCCGCTTTGGCCTCGACGGCGGCGCCATGTTCGGCGTGGTGCCCAAGCCGCTGTGGGAAAAACGTATACCCTCGGATGAGAAAAATCGCATCCCGCTGGCCATGCGCTGCCTGTTGTTGAAGGGGGAAGATCGTGTCATTCTTATCGATACGGGGCTCGGGGACAGTTACGACGAGAAGTTCGCTCGTCTCTTCAAGGTAGACCATGAACACTCGGAGCTCCACCGGTCCCTCCAGGAAGCTGGGGTAGAAGCCGCCGACATAACCGATGTAGTGATAACACACCTGCATTTCGATCATGCAGGAGGTTGCGTTACCACCCGCAACGGGGAGCGGTACCTGGCCTTCCCAAACGCAACCTACCATGTTCAACGCAAGCACTGGGAGTGGGCGCTGAATCCAAATCCGCGGGAGAAGAACTCCTTTCTAAAAGCGTACCTTGACCCGCTTCAGGCCTCTCCGCAGTTGCATCTGTTGAACGGTGAGGGTACGCTATTCCCGCAGCTGGATGTGCTTACAGTCAACGGACATACGGAAGCGCAGCAGCTTGTCAAAATTTCCGATGGCAATCGAACGCTCGTTTTCGTTGCCGATTTGATTCCCACCTCAGCCCACATCGGTTTACCATGGGTTATGGGCTATGATGTCCGTCCGCTGATAACGATGGAGGAGAAGGAGGACTTCCTGCAGAAAGCTGTTGAGGGCGAATGGGATCTGTTTTTCGAGCATGATCCGGACGTAGCCGTCGCAAGCGTGCGGCAGGGGGAGAAGGGCGTAGAAGTGTACAATCAACGGGAGATCGCTGAACTGTAGCCTCTTTTAATAGCGACAGCGTGTGTTATGAGTTCATCAAAGATGAGGGGAGATACGCAATCTTCTCCCGCGTCTACTGAGGCGCCCCAACACGTGATGCTTGTCGTACGTGATGAGCGGGAGGGAGCGGCTGTTCGGACACAACTCTCAACGGATTATGAGGAGGCTCATGTCCTTCTTGTGAGCAACCTTGCTGAAGCTTTTGAAAGACTCAATGAGCAGCCGGGGATAGAAGGAGTCGTCGTAGACCATGACCTGCCTGACGGCAACAGCCTTGATTTTCTTAATCGCATCAGTGCTGCAAAGCACGATCTTCCATCGGTTGTGCTTCTTCCTCGCGAAGGTGATGGAGAGAAGGAGGCCGTGGAAGTGATGAAGTCCGGCGCGGCCGATTATGTTCGTCGCTCGAACTCCTACCTGGTCGAGATATCGTTTAAGCTTAAGGAGGCGGTACATCACCACCGTCTGGCGAAGCAGGTCCAGGAAATGGCTGAGCATCGTGAGCAGATGCGGCTCATCCGCAATATTCACGGTACGGTGGCAACGGTGAAGCACGAGATAAACAATCCGTTGTCCATTATCTCTGGAAATGCGCAGCTGCTACGTGAGCTTGCCCGCGCACTTGAACTCGGCGACGAGATAGCGCAGCCTGCCAGAGATATTGAGGAGGCCAGCCAACGCATAGCCTCATCCCTTGACAAACTTGAGAACCTGAAAGATATTATCATAGAGCAGTACGGTGAGGCGAAGGAGACGAAAGCTACGAAAGGTACAGGGGAAGGGTAGCAGGCAACGGCAGCAGGAAGCGGATAGCTTAATGCGCTAAAGCTCCATTGAACAAGTCCTTCGAATCATTTACATTAAATTCGACACGTAACATATCTGAACGAGTCCCCATCGCTTATTGCGCAGTTGTTACAGCCGATACACTAAGCACGAAGGCGGAAGTACTACCCGGTTTTTTGTACCAGTACCAACGGTTGAAGTACCGTGGCTCCCGCCGCGATTTTTATCCATCACTCGGGGACTCGTCATGAAGTTTATGCAGCATGTAATTACCAGGAGCAGGATCCGTCCGTGGTCTGTGACAGCGCTGGCGGCTATTATGGGTTTGGCGCTCTGCTTCCTTCCAGTAGAAAAAGCGGAAGCGCAAATCGGTGGAGCCGGTGTCGTATTCCTCATGATTGAGCCCGACTCACGGGCGGCAGGTATGGGTAATGCTGGCGTCGCCGTAGCGGACAACTCAAGCGCCGTTTTCTGGAATCCTGCCGGGCTTGCATTTCAGAGGGGCACGGAGCTGTCGCTCACGCACTCGAACTGGCTTCCTGCGTTCGATGCAGGACTCTTCTACGAGTATCTGACCGCCAAGCATCATTTTGACGGGGTGGGCACATTTGGCGCTCACGTCACCTTCCTCAACCTGGGAGAGCACGAGGGTCGAGATTTCCAGGGAGACCCGACCGGTACGTTCCGATCGTTTGACCTTGCCATCGGACTCTCGTATGCACGCCAGCTGACGCAAAACTTCGGAATTGGGGTTAGCTCACGCTTTATCTACTCGAGCCTGGCCCCCATTGATGATGTCGATGGTACGGCGTCCTCAATTGCGTTTGACCTCGCGGGGCTATACCAGTCCAATCAGTTTGATCTCGGTGGAGTTGGGACGACCTTTTCGGCGGGCTTCAACCTTGCCAATATGGGTCCTGAAATCAACTATACCGGTGAGGAGGACAGTGGCGATCCGTTGCCCACAAACTTGCGCTTCGGCTATAGCTTTACGTTCGAGTTTGATGAGCTCAACAAGTTGACCTTCGCTAACGATTTCACCAAGATGCTCATCAACCGCGATGAGAATGGGGCCGATCCATGGACACAGGCCATCTTCTCGGCCTGGTCGCCCAATGAGGTGTGCACTGCACCGGTCTCCCAGTGCAACAGGGACGAGAATCCGGAAAATTTCCGCTCGGTCAATGCGTTTGAGCAGCTGGTCATTGGCGCCGGACTGGAGTACTGGTTCGACGAGCTTTTCTCTCTCCGTACCGGGTACTTCTACGAGAGTCCGTACAATGGAAACCGGCAGTTTCTCACGCTTGGCGCCGGACTGCGCTACAATATCGTTGGCGTAGATTTCTCCTATCTGTACGCACTGGAGGAAGATAGCCCGCTCTCCGACACGATGCGTTTCTCCCTTCTGTTGAATTTCGGTTGATACGGGCTGTTAGCTCATCTTTGAGCTGCACTTCGTCGACACCTTTATTCTGGCGATGCGTTACGCTTTTGCTAACGTATCGCCAGTTTTCTTTTCGTGCCGATGGAAACGTCGCTCTATTTTGTCGCTGCTCTTTTTATTCTGGCCGGTGCCGGGTTCATCTATCTGACGGTGAAGGACAACCCGTCGCCTATCCCGCAGGGAGGTCTACAATGGGCGACAACCGTTTTCTCCGTCTTGCTGATGGGCTCCGGTGCGCTTGCACTGTACTTCATCGTTCAGCCGCCGGAAGCCCCGCCACCGCAAAATGATGAGGCACGCATCGGGGAGTTTGCAGAAGACTTTACGTTTTACATGGTGGATACGGAAGAGGAGCGGACGCTACACGAGTTTGCCGGCAACGTGGTACTGATTAACTTCTGGGCCACCTGGTGCCCTCCGTGCCTCGAAGAGATGCCCGAGCTTAACCAGCTTCAGGAAGATTACGAAGATCAGGGACTGGTAATTCTGACCATCTCAGATGAGACGCCGAGCCAGATCAAACGCTTCGAAGAACAGGTGCCGCTCAAAACGGTCAGCGGTTTCGTGCACGATGCCCGCGACCTCCCCGAACCCTTCGATATGATGGTCCGTGGTCGTCCGGTGAGCTACGTCATCGACAGGGAAGGCGTAATTCAGGATTACCTGCTCGGCGCCGGTGATTATCAGTTTTTCGAGGCGGCTGTTGCACCGTACCTTGAGGAGTCGATCGCAGCTCGGTAAGATTCCGTTTCCGGAAGCTCGACAACGTGGTGTCGCTTTCGTATGTTACGATGTCGTCACCTCGCGTGGTGCGTTCAGCCGACGTGTTAAGTAATCCAATTCCTTCTCTCTCCGCCTCATGCCCTGGTATCGAAAGCTACACTGGCAGATAATTCTCGCTCTTCTTCTCGGCCTAATCTACGGGATTGTCGCAGCAACGCAGGGGTGGATAGACTTCACCGCGAACTGGATTGCACCCTTCGGGGAGATTTTTCTGAATCTCCTGATGCTCATCGCCATTCCGCTCATTCTTGCGTCGTTGGTAACGGGTATTGCCTCACTGGCGGATGTGAAAAAACTCTCGCGAATTGGTGGTAAAACCATCGCCATTTACCTGGTTACCACGACGATTGCCCTCGTTATAGGGCTCACGATCGTCAACATTATGGAGCCGGGCAGTTTCGTTCCTCCTGAACTACGTGAGCAGCTGGAGCAAACCTATTCTGAGGAGGTGGCGGAGCGGGAGGACATTGCGCTGGAGGCTGCTGAACGAGGGCCGCTGCAACCGCTTGTGGACATCGTGCCCCGCAACTTCTTCAACGCGGCGTCAGACAATGGCAATATGCTGCAGGTGGTCTTCGTGGCGATGCTGATTGGCCTCGGGCTTATGCTCATCCCACGCAAGAAGGCGCAACCGCTTATCGATGTATTCGACAGTCTGAATGAGTTGGTGATCAGGCTGGTGGGGATGATAATGCTTACAGCCCCACTCGGCGTATTCGCCCTCATCGCTGAAACGATAACGTCCATCGCCGGGGACCAACCGGGTCAGGTGATGGAGCTACTCGGAGCGCTCGGATACTATATGATTGCCGTAGCTATCGGGCTCGGTATTATGGTCTTCCTGGTGTACCCGGTGATTCTGAAGATATTTACACCGCGCTCCGTGCGCACCTTCTTTCCAGGGATCGCTCCCGCTCAGTTCGTAGCGTTTTCCACCTCCTCAAGCGGGGCAACACTTCCGGTAACCATGGAGTGCGCGGAAAAGAATCTTGGCGTTTCCGAGGAGGTCTCATCTTTTGTACTGCCGCTCGGTGCCACGATCAACATGGATGGAACGGCACTCTATCAGGCTGTAGCGGCGGTATTTATCGCGCAAACGCTCGGAATCGATCTCTCGCTTTCTGCTCAGCTAAGCATCGTGCTGGTTGCTGTCCTCGCCTCCATCGGTACAGCCGCGGTACCGTCAGCAGGTATCGTGATGCTCGTCATCATTCTGGAGACCGTCGGAGTTCCAGCCGCTGGTATCGCGCTGATACTTGGAGTTGACCGCCCGCTTGACATGCTCCGGACCATGAACAATATCACCGGCGATGCCATGGTGGCCTGCGTTGTTGCGGAGACGGAGGGACAACTCAACCAGCCAAGTGGTGATCGTCTGAGCAAGGAGGTGCTCGAAGGCGTGGTTGAAGACGGCGACGGTAGCGCATCGGTTGAACCGGAGCCTACGTCTACCAGTTAGACCCGCCGCTGTGTATCACCACGTTTCTTCAAGTGTTCGGGTGCGTTTCTGATGCGGGTATTGCGCATTATTGGCGCCGTTGGTCTTGTGTTAGTGCTGGCCGGGTTGTTTGTGAAGCCGGTGCACGAGCCGGTCTCCGTACCTGTCGGAGAGCCGATGTTGCTCTCCTCACAGGCCTCTCACGAAATACTCGACGAGGGGCGAGTGCTATTCTTCAACATGCAGCTCGAGGCCGCCGAGCAGCGATTCAACGAGCTGGCTGAACGCGCTGACGGGGAGGTGGCAGCGTCCTTTCATCTCGCTCTGACAACACTGTTGAAGAGCGTCATCACGGATGATGAGGTGTACTACGATCGCTTCGACGAGCGGTACGATCGTCTTTCGGATGCTCTTGATGAGGCGGAGGACTCGCTTTGGAAAACCTATCTGTCTGCTGAGGCGCGGCTCATGCGGACGATCATGCTGGCCAAACAGAACCGGGTCATTCGTGCGGCACTCACCGCGCGTGGAGCTCACAACCGCTTTCAACGCGCGGCCTCCAGTGAGCATCCTGATTTTGCCGAAGCGTACAAAGGCGTGGGTCTTTTTAACATCGCACTCGGCTCTCTGCCGAGTGGGTACCAGCGCGTTCTCAGCATTCTCGGGTATCGGGGTTCGATAGAGCAGGGGCTTGCCCAGCTGGAGCGGGCGGCCGCGGAGAGCCAGTACAACCAGGAAGAGGCCACCGCCTACCTTGCGTTTATCGACGTGATCCTGAAATACGAACCGGCACACGCGGTGGAGCGGACCCGGCTGCTCGCGGAGCAATACCCTGAGAGTCCACTTTTTGGCTGGATAAGGGCGTTTATTCTGCTTGAGGATCGCCAGGTGCACCGCGCTCGTGAGGCGGCTACGCAGGCGGTCCAGCGGGGACAGCAGCCGGGGTACTTCTTCGTCGATTACGCCGAGTATTATATGGGAGAGGCGCTTTTTAGACTGAATAGATTCGGTGATGCGGCAACGTACTACCGACGCTATATGGCGCGGCATAAAGGTCCAGCGCTTCGCGCATTGGCACACCTGAGGACAGGTCATGCGCTGGAGATGGAAGGGCGCCGTGACGAAGCGCTTATTTTCTACCGACGGGTTCGTGCGGAGCGCGATTTTGACGCTGACGAGATGGCGTATCGCGAAGCACAACGCCGCCTTAGCACTCCACTTGACAGAGACGAGAAGCACCTGCTTCGTGGAATCAATGCGTTCTATGCGGGGCAGTACAACCTGAGCCGGGCGCTTCTGCAATCGCTACTCGGATCAACCACAGAAGGAGTGGCTGCGCGGGCCCGCTATTACGTTGCGCAGAGCCAGTATGCGCAGGGCCGATTCGATGTGGC
>SLED01000342.1 GCA_007124945.1 Salinibacteraceae bacterium
AGCAGTTCAAAGTCTGCTGCCGGATGGCCCAAGTGAGCGGGCCGGACTGGTATCGGGTGATCGTATTTTGCGCATCGACGGCCAGAATGCGATCGGCATGACTCACAAGCAGGTGCGGCGTGCGCTAAAGGGCCCCAAGGATTCCAGCGTTGAGATCGATCTGTACAGGCCGTATGAGCGGTCTCGGAAAACCGTCTCGATCAAGCGTGACCGAATCCCGCTCCATACTGTGGATGTCTCGCGCATGCTCGATAGCCGCACTGGATATATTCGTCTGAATCGCTTTGCGCGCACTACCTACCATGAGTTTACCGAGGCGCTGCAAGCCCTCACCAGTACAGGAGCCGAGCGCCTGGTACTGGACCTCCGCGAGAACTCCGGTGGGTTCATGAATATGGCCGTACGCGTGGCCGATGAGTTTTTGCCCTCCAACCGGGTCATCGTAAAGGAGGAGAGTCGCCATTCGGATTACAACAGGGCGCATCGGGCCAGCAGTGGGGGGATGTTCGAGCGGGGGCCCGTCATCGTTCTGGTCGATGATCGCTCAGCATCAGCCAGTGAAATTGTGGCCGGTGCGTTGCAAGATCATGACCGGGCGCTGATCGTGGGCTCGCGTACGTTTGGGAAAGGGCTTGTTCAACAGCAACTGGAGCTGGATGCCGGCGGAGCGCTTCGTCTTACGGTAGCACGGTACCGCACGCCTTCCGGCCGGCTTATTCAGACTCCCTATGAGGGAATAGACAAACTCGCGTATTATAACCAGCGGGCCAAGAAGAATCCGTCATCGGCACCGATTCCGGTAGAAGAAGCGTTGGACAATCCGCCCGATTCCGTGAAATACACGACCGATCAGGGGCGCGTTGTGTATGGTGGGGGCGGCATACTTCCCGATCATCTCACTACGGCGGATCAATTACTGCCTCTTGTGAAGAAGTTGACTAAGGAAGAGGTGTTTTCCAGCGTGGCCCGTGCGGTCTTGGATTCACCCCGGTCGTCGCTTCGGCAGGATTGGCAGGGTGATTGGGAGGCCTTTCTCACCGACTACACCGTCCCAGACGAGCTTTGGCAGACCCTTTCTGACACACTGAAGAAGCGCGGTTTTATCGGAGAGGAGACGTCCGATACCGTGGGCGCCAGCACGTCTGATGAGAAGCCCGGCCCGGTCTCCGATCACCGTTCGTTTGATTCGCTTGCCGAGCTAAATCTCCACCGCTCGACACTCGAAGCTCAACTGAAGGCGCAGCTTGCCCTTCGGCTTTTCGGCCAGCGAGCATACCATGCTGCCCGTAGCGGACACGATGAAACAGTGCGCCAGGTCCGGGACTTGTGGCCCGATTCGGAACGATTGGCCGCTTCGTTTTGAAGCTGATTTGTCAAATGTTCGAGCTGTTCAGCGTTTCATCGAACCTTAACGGTTAAGGGGGGAGGGGCGGCAGCAACTTTAGCATAACCGGCTTGTCTTGTAACTGTCTCGTTTCGGAGATCCTCTCTCCTGAGGCGTTAACAGTTTTGTCGGTTCGAATTACCTGCTCTAATTTACAAGATGTTTGACATTCGAGAAGAGAATAGGTAAAATCGGACCGGTCGGCTGCGTCTTGCGCACCGTTTCAACTTATGAGGCCGCCAGCGCCTGGGTGCTTGTGGCCTGCACTTCCGTTCGTTCAATAATCCTCTGTTTGCCCAACAGGCTTTATCTATGACCCCAACGAGCTTTTTTCTGATGCTGCCCCAAGCGGCAGACGAAGGTACCATCAACATGCTTGTGAACTACTTCAACGAGGGCGGCGAATTTATGTGGCCCGTGCTGGTCTGCTTCCTCGTTGGACTGGCTATCGCATTTGAGCGCATCATCACGCTCAACCGAGCTGACATCAACACGCGAAAGTTCATCCTGAAAGTAAAGAAGGCCCTTGATGAAGGCGGTGTGCCTGCGGCCGAGGATGTGTGTGCCCGCACGCGTGGCCCGGTTGCTTCTGTCTTCCAGGCAGGACTTCTTCGTGCCGATGAAGGAATTGACGCTGTCGAGAAGGCGGTGGTCTCCTATGGATCGGTAGAGATGAGCTTTCTTGAGCGCGGCATGGTCTGGCTCTCGCTCTTTATCACGATTGCGCCGATGCTCGGCTTCCTTGGAACGGTCGTCGGAATGGTTATCGCCTTTGATGCCATTGAGGCTGCTGGTGATATCTCTCCCAGCCTGGTTGCGGGTGGTATTAAGATCGCCCTGCTGACGACGCTGTTCGGCCTTATCGTTGGTGTGGTTTTGCAGGTATTCTACAACTACGCCGTTTCGAAAATTGATCGGATCGTGACGGAGATGGAAGAGGCCACCATTGAGCTTATCGACTCGCTGGTGCTCATGGAGTCAGGCAAGCCGGTAGTTGAGGAGACGACACCTCCTGCAGGCGCCGCCACTGACGGTGACACCGAGTAAGTCTGCTCATTCCTCAGCCTGTGCCCGCGTGGCCTTGTCTGCGCGGACGCAGCAGGGGATGTAATCTTCGCTCAACCGCCTCTTATTCCACCTTTGCTATGACCATCGAAGAAATTGCCATCTGGGCTACCCTCATTATGCTGGGGCTGGCTGCACTGGCGGCGCTCCTTTTCGGCCTGAGGAACGCCACGTATGGAAAGATGAATATCCTCGCGAGCGTCATTGTGATCTCGCCTGCGGTGATTCTCATCGCCCTCGGGTTCACCATGGAGAGCTGGTCGCAGGCCGGCGTCGTGGCCATGCTGGTCATGTTTGGCCTCGCTTGCGCGGCGATGCTCTTCACCGGTTTGCGCGGCTTCTTCGGCATGCGCTAATCCGGTGGTGTACCGCCATCCCACTGTTTTGTATTTGCAACTTCCTTAGTTGACTCGATCCTATGGCTGGACTGCTTGAAAAAAAGCGAGAACGCGACGAGATTCAGGTGCCGCTGGCCGGTATGGCTGACATCGCCTTTCTGCTTCTGATCTTCTTCCTCGTGGTTACCACGATTGATATGGATACGGGGATCGGCATGACGCTGCCCCCTAAACTGGATGAAGATCAAGAGCCACCGCCCGTTCGG
>SLED01000183.1 GCA_007124945.1 Salinibacteraceae bacterium
ATCCGTGCTAAATGCGAGCCTGGAGTACACGGGCAGGGCACTTCAGGGCCGGGGACAACCATGTGGCTGCCGGTTCCATGATACTGGGACATGGATGATCGCGAGACCGGGATGTACTTCCGGTCCCGTGATCGCATCCTTTAGATCACGCCGGCCAGAAAGCGAAAGCGCCGCTCGTCAATCCGGTGGCGCTCCGGCTGAACGGGATCCAGGTTGTAGGCCCACTGCGGATGGGCGCGACCCACCATGGAGCGTTCACTGTAGAAGTGACGCGTCTCTTTTGCAAAGGGACGAAGATCCTCCGGGGCGTGACGCACGTGGAAGGCGATGCTTAGAGCACGCTGCCACCCCTCAGCCTGTGAGGTTGGCGAGAGGTTAATGTAGAACGACCGCCGGGGATGGTTTGGGTTGAAGGCGCTGAACTGATACGGATCGAGCACTACACTACGATAGCTCGAACGCCCCCGATACCGCGTCTCGACGCGGTTTCTGATAGTCCAGGCGACAAGCTCCTGCTCCTCCGGTTTTTTAGATTCGGAGTAAACAGCGCGCGCCAACCAGAGCGTTTCGTTCTCAATCAGCTCAGGCCGCAGATATGATGCGTTACGCGGGTCGTCGAGTACATCCCGCGTCAACATGTGCATTATTGCAGTGGAGTCAGCCTTCGACAGGGAGTCTTGCTCGTACGCCATGCGTTTCTCAAAGCCACGCTCGGCCTGGCGCTGCGCTTCAGATGTGCTGTTATGCTGAAACACAAACAGGCCTGTAGAGAGCACCAGTGCGGCCAGCGAGGCAACCCCCGATGTGCGCAGCCTGGGGCTCATGGTAGCGTTGATCTTCATGCAGAG
The DNA here is from genome assembly GCA_007124945.1 of Salinibacteraceae bacterium. Taxonomy (GTDB): domain Bacteria; phylum Bacteroidota; class Rhodothermia; order Rhodothermales; family Salinibacteraceae; genus Tc-Br11-B2g6-7. Next base: position 849 of record SLED01000183.1, read on the forward strand.
TACCGGTTGTTCAACAAATAGCGCAAGCAGGAACCGTACGTCTATCCTGCCTTATCGCAAATCTCCGGGGCGTAATACGCCCCTTCGACACCATTTGCAATGTCGGGCCGGACTACTCAATGCGTTTTGCTAAGTTGTACAATGAAAGCAATTTGCTGAATATCACACCATTTATTCGTCTTTCATTTGCTATTGGTTCATCACTTCTTTGCTTCCGACCAGGCAGTTTCCATCCCGTAACAAGTTAGTGACCAATTAATTTACGAATGCACATAGTTGCAGACGAAAACATCCCGTACGTTACCCAAGCTTTTGGTGCATTTGGTACCATAGAGTTGGTTTCAGGACGTGATATAACATCGGCGCATGTCCGGTCAGCCGATGTGTTGCTTGTACGCAGCGTGACGCGTGTCGATGAGGAGTTGCTCGGTGACGCTGCCGTGCGTTTTGTCGGTTCGGCAACGATTGGTACCGACCACATCGATCTGGAGTACCTTTCTGCTGAGGGAATCACGTTTGCCCACGCTCCGGGTGCTAATGCGTCTTCGGTTGTGGAATACGTGCTCGCCGCGCTATTGCAGCTTTGCGTGGATTGGGACGTGGCGTTGCCCTCGCTGCAGGTCGCTGTAGTTGGATGCGGTACCATTGGGCAGCAGCTGGCTGATCGGCTACAGGCGATGGGTGTTGCGGTGCTGCGCAATGATCCACCGCGCGCCCGCGCGGAGCCTGATGGTGGATTCGTTTCGCTAACCCGGTGCCTGCAGGAGGCCGATGTTGTCTCCCTTCACGTTCCGTTGACGCACGGCGGCGAGGATGCCACCCACCACCTGATTGGGCGCGACGAACTGGAGATCATGAAGCCGTCGGCATGGCTGATAAACACCTCACGTGGGGCGGTAGTCGATAATGAGGCCCTGCTTCGGGCGCGACACAAGGGCCGCCCGGGGGCGGTTATCCTTGACGTCTGGGAAAACGAGCCCACGCCGCTCTCTGCATTGCTTGGTCAATGTGCCATCGGCACACCGCACATCGCAGGCTACTCTACCGACGGTAAGGTGCGCGGTACGAAAATGCTATACGAGGCCCTTTGCAACGAGATGGGGGAGCCCCTCCGCTGGACAACCGAACAAGCACTCGGTGGAGCGACACCGGAGCTTTCGCTCGCGACTCCAGGAGATACGCGTAGCCTGGAGGAATACCTGCATGGCTTGACGGAGCAAATGTATCCCATCTTACAAGACGACAGACGGATGCGAGCCTATCTCCAGCAACCTTCTACGCGCCGCGCCTCGCTCTTTCGGCAGTTGCGGAAAGAATATCCCGGCCGGCGCTCGTTTGATAGATTTGCGATCAACGAAAGCGCTGTGCCTGAAGACTTTCGCCGCGCCGCGGCCAGTGGGCTCGGGATCCGGCTGACGTAGCCCTTCCGGTTCGTATCACGTCCGGTAGCCGTACGAACGCAGGAAAGACTCACGCTCGCGCCAGTTCTCGCGCACCTTCACGTGCAGCTTCAAAAATACAGGCCGCCCGAGAAAGTCCTCGATGTCTTTGCGGGCAGCGGTCCCAAGCCGCTTCAGCGCTTTCCCGCCCTTGCCGATAAGGATCCCCTTTTGAGAACCTCGCTCAACCACTATATCAGCATGGATTAGATCCTTTCCTTCTTCCTCAAGGCGCTCTTCGTGCGAAATGACGTTGACCTGAACCGAGTACGGAATTTCTTGCTGATACTGCTCCAGGATTTTCTCGCGCACAATCTCTGAGACGAAAAAGCGCTCGGGGTGCTCACTGATCATATCCGGTGGATAGAAGGGCGGGCCCATCGGAAGGCGCGTGTCTATCTGCTCCATCAGCAGATCAATATTTTCACCGTTAAGAGCGGATATGGGGATTACCTCATCGAAATCCCTCGTCTCCACATAGGCGTTCACAAGCGGAATCACATCCTCCTTACGGATCAGATCCATCTTGTTGATGGCCAGAATGGCTCGCTTCTCCCCGAGATGCTTAAGACTGAACGTGTCGGGTTCGTCTTGCGTGGCATCGGCCATGAAAATGGTGACGTCCGCGTCGCGGATAGCGCCGCGCACTTCATGCATCATCGATTCCTGCAGCTTGTAGCGTGGCTGGATGATTCCGGGGGTATCCAGGAAGATGATCTGCCTTTTTTCATCCGAGCGGATACCCAGAATGCGGTGGCGTGTG
>SLED01000081.1 GCA_007124945.1 Salinibacteraceae bacterium
ACGGCCTCCGGTGGGGTCTCATCGGTCTCCTCACAAGTGTACGTCGTGAGGTCACACTGCCAGATAGCGCCGCCCAGCTCAAACTGAATGCCGGACCGGTTGTCGATGTATTCAAATTGCCCGAACGGAAGCTCGTATGGCTCAACGTCGCGATCGAGCGCCTCGTGAAGCTCCTCTGCGAGAAGACCGTGATCGAACGCCGGTTCGCGCACGCCGTCCTGTGGATCGACGAACATGAACTTGCTTCCCTCCTCAATGGAGACGCGATAGGTGAACTTATCATCATCCATCCACTGCGGATTAACACTGCTGCGGAGGACCTTGCCAGACAGATTCCAACTCAACTGCTCTTCCGCCCGCTCGTATTTCGAGAGCAAGTCAGCTTCCTGAGCATCGGCCGGTGCGGGCCATAAAAGAAAGGCCAGCAGAAAAGTGGCTGCGGGTAGTAGAATGCGGCGGTATCTTTTGGAGCGCATGGTGGCACAAGCGATGATGTTACGGTACGAAGCGCTCCCACGATACAAAATTTTCGGCGGTTTTCCCACCGGCTCCCATCAAGAAATGCACGCGCCAGGCGACCCCGGATACTGCGGTCGTTTTATCGTATGCCAGATTCCGCCCATCAGGCGTGGCGCACATGCGGGTCTCCTGCCACCAGAATAACCGCTCGGACATCACCCGTTCGGATCCGTCACGTGCCCGATGAACAGAATCGTGCCGGAGTGTTGCTCGCGGATCGTCAGGAAGAAGGGCTGATCTACCCGAAAAACCGGAGGAGCACTGGTGACCCCCATGCCCACCGACGTAGCGGCTGCAGCCTCGGTGCCCTCCTCATCCACGCGGAGAAACGTCTTGTGATCAACCTTACTGATATGGAGATCACTCGCCTTAGGATTGATGCCGGCGAAATCAGACCGGCCGGGGTCAAGTGCGGAGTCCAGCCCGAGGTTATCGAGCACGTCAATCAGGCTTTTCTCGTACTCAAGCTCAAAGCGTGGCATCTCCAGAAAGAGCCGCCGCGGGCTGAGCCCATCCGTCCACTCCTGCCAGGTGGCGGCATCCAGGTCGGCTACCACCGTTTCGAGCGTCTGGTCCTCTTTCGGCAGCACGATTGACATGCTGAAGAGGCTGTCGCCGTACGGCAGATCGATCATCTGCATAAGATCGTTCTCGAAATACGCGAACTCTTGCGCCTCATCCTGATGCATCATTTCGACGGTCGTCGTCGAGCCGTCAAACCGGGTGAAGTCAGCCTCTTCGGTGTTGTCCGCGTCAAAGGGATGCATCCAATCACCCTGAAAATAGATGGCATTCATCAGGTAGAGCATCATCTGCGGATCAATAGGCCCCTCGACGATCTCCGGAATCCGGCCATTGGTTTGCTCGTCTACCCATTCATTCATCCGATCAACGGCCTCGTCGCTGTTGAAATCGAGCGCCTCTACCGTTGCATCGAAGTACTCGCGGTTTGTGTCAAGGAAGTCCTCATCCACATCAAATGTGTCCCGATGCCAGATAGCGTTTGCGATCTGAAAGGTTACGCGTGGGTCGAGCTCCGTGAGCAGATCAATGAGGTCGCGGTAGCCCTGATTAATCTCGGCACGGGAGAGCCCGTCGAGGTGCAGGGTGGTGGCGATGTCGTCGAAGGTCTCTCCCTCCGCGCCGTTAAGCGTCATGCCCAGCGCCATGGAGACACTGAGGGGCGAGATGAACAGATTATCGTGCGGGTCTTCCTGCTGAAGTGCACTGTACAGGGACAGTCCGAAACTGCGATCGGCCTCGACCACCGCCGTCTCCTGCGCCGAGAGGTCGCGGGGTGGGTCACGGTCTTCGTGTCCGATCGGATTGTCACAGGCGGCTACCTGCAGGAGTAATGCCAGCAGGAGAAGCGCGGAGGCAAAGCGTAGCATGGGCTCGAGGTCCAAAGTTCGATACTATCACGGGATAGCGGTACACAGAAGCCACCCCGCCCCCCTAATATCCGCTACCGTGCAAAGCGGCTACTCGCCGTTCTGTGCAACCGCTACATGCGAGCTAAATGAGTCGATGATTTTGACCAGCTCGTTAGGATCATCCAGAACGAGATGGGCCCCACGATCGCGCAGAAGCTTCGTGTGCTTCTGCTGATTGACGTACGGCGGTACCATGCCAACGGCCCACATACCGGCCGACCGGGCAGACTCCATATCATCCACCGTGTCTCCCACGTACAGGGTCTGTTCCGGCGTCACCGTCATGCCCGCAGCATCCAGGATTGTGAGCGCGTGCTGGAGTGGAAACGGGTCGGGCTTGCCGCGCCCCTCCTGTTTCTCGCGTGCGACGACAAGGGGAAAGTGTTTCTTCCAGCCGAACTTCTTGAGCGTCCACCGCGCCTCAGCCTCCGGGCGGCCGGTGACGATGCCCATAATGCGGGTTTTCTCACCGACTTTCTTTATGGACTCCGTGTCCATCAGTGCCGGCTCCTCATCAATGAAACCGTCCCAGTTTTCGCCGCGGTAGCGCTTCTGAAACTCTTCCACCACCCGATGAAAGGGCACCTCCATACCGCTGTCAGTGATGACCGCGTGCGTCAGTTTCCAATCGTCGTTGAATCCGCCGACATTTTTGTATCGCTGAACGAGGCTGCTCGGTACCTTCCGCCCCGTGAAATGAAAGATGGTTTCTTCAATGGCGCGTCGATACGACCGCGAGACATCCACAAGCACTCCATCCATGTCGAAGAGGGCCGCATGGATCGTAACGTTGAGAAGCATACACGCAAACTACGTTGAGAGAAAAGATACGACCGGCGTTGTCCCACGCCTTTTACAACTTAGCTCGTACCCACGAGGCGCCTCTTCGGTCCGTTCTAAAGGGCACAATTGAAGAAGAAAATGCGCAAAGCCGGCGACTGGCTGCCATTTTCTTCTTTGACGAGGTTGCGAGTGTCCCTCTCTTCACTTCTGGAGCGGGAGGGATTCAGGGTCCCTCGACTTTGGTGAAATTGTGTGGCGAGAAGCCCGGCGATGGGGGCTGAAACGGTGTCATCACAAACGAATGTGAAG
>SLED01000271.1 GCA_007124945.1 Salinibacteraceae bacterium
CTACCATTTCTCGCGGTGTGTTTCGACCGTTACTTTTCTGTTTGCGATGGCCGAGCCACCTCCGCAAAGTTGACTTACTGAAGAACCCGACAGCCAGCACAAGTCAGTGACCGCACTCCTCGCGGCAGCGCCCATTCTCGTCATCGCTATTCTGCTGGTTGGATTTCTGTGGCCCGCAGTGAAGGCCATGCCGGTTGCCTGGCTCGCCGCTGCGGGTATCGCCTACGTCATGTGGCAGATGCCGCCAGCATGGATCGCCGCGGCATCCTTGAGCGGAGTGATGACAGCCATTGAGATTCTCTGGATCGTCTTCGGTGCGCTCGTTCTTCTCTACACGTTGATCCGTTCGGGGGCCGTAGATCGGATTAATGCTGGATTTGCGCAAATCAGCGAGGACCGCCGGGTGCAGGTCGTGGTGCTTGCCTTCTTCCTCGCCACGTTCCTTGAAGGCGTAGCCGGCTTCGGCACACCCGCCGCGGTGGTGGCGCCATTGCTGCTGGCTCTTGGATTTCCGGCTCTTGCGGCTGTCGTGGCTGCGCTGATCGGACATGCCGTCGCGACGACCTTCGGCGCCGTAGGCACGCCCGTGGTCGTCGGCTACAACGCACCGCTGGGAGTATTTGAAGAGACGATCGTTGCCGCGGGTTTTTCCGTTACCGAGTATGCCGCCGCAGCCGCAGGCTGGACAGCGGTGCTGAACGGAACGGTGGGCATCTTCATGCCGCTTTTTGCTGTGGGCGTCACCGTGTACTTCTTTGGCAGCCCGGATAAGCGATCGCTCGCACCCCTCTGGTCGGTGCTGCCGCTATGCCTCTTTTCTGGCGTGGTATTCGTAGTTCCTTACGTCCTGGCCGCCTGGTTTATCGGCCCAGAGCTTCCGTCAGTAATCGGCGCGATGATCGGAGGCGCGATCGTCGTGCTCGCGCTGCGAGCGGGGTACTTCGAGCCGAAGGATACGTGGGAATTCCCGCCGCGTGAGGAGTGGCCGGACTACTGGATCGGCACCATCGAGCCCGGCAGTGGCGAGGATACCGCGGCCATCGACACGGAGCGTTCGATGTCGCTTCTCCGAGCCTGGGCACCCTATCTTATTCTGGTGATTCTCCTGATTGGCACCCGGGTGATCGAGCCCGTTGGGTCGGCTCTGCGCGATACACCCGGGTTGGCCCTGCTGTGGGATGGAATCCTCGGCACGGAGCTGTCCGGCTCCATCGAGTGGGCGTACGTGCCGGGCACGTGGCTCGTCTGCAGCGCGCTGGCAGCGATTCCGATCTATGGAATGACGCGCGAGCAGATTGGCGACGCCTGGCGCGAGGCCGGCCAGAAGATTATTTCACCGGCCATAGCGCTGGTGTTCGTGATCGCGATGGTGGATATCATGCTGGAAACCGGGGCGCACCCTGATGCTCCACTCGAGAGCATGATCGTGGTGCTGGCCGACATGACGGCCACGGCGATCGGACCGGCTTACGCCATGGTAGCCCCCACCGTTGGGGCCCTCGGCTCGTTCATCGCTGGCTCCATCACCGTCAGCAACATCACATTCGTGGGCTTTCAGTTTGAAGTAGCGCAGACGCTCGGTTTACCGACGCAACTAATTGTGGCCGGTCAGGCGCTCGGCGCTGCAATCGGTAACGTGGTCGCCATTCACAATGTGATTGCCGCGTTGGCAACGGTCGGCCTCGTCGGCGAGACGGGCAGAGTTATTCGGCTGAACCTCATTCCGCTGCTGTTCTACCTGCTGGCCGGCGGGCTGGTCGTAACGCTTGCGGCGTATGTATTCTTTACCGGCTTATTCTGACAGATCGTACAACCGGACCTGCATCGAGCCTTCCAACCGACCCTGCAGCCCAAAAGAACCTTCACTTATTTGCCATCTGACCTACCACTTCCATGCCCCGCAAACGCCTCCCTCTCTCACCCGAAGAACAGCAGGATCTTGACGCGCTGCTCAACGACCTCATCGACACCACCGTACTCCACTACGGCACCGCCCCCCGGCAGGCCGTGCGCTACGATAAGCGGGAGGCAATGTATGACGGCAGCGGTATCGTGTATCTGCTGCAGATGTTTGAAGAGGGCGAGCTTGTCAACAATCGCATTGGGGCTTACATGGTGCTGCCCACGGCGGAGGATAGCGTGGGATTTCACACGCACGGTGATCGTAACGAGCAGGAAGTGTACGTGGTGATGCACGGGGAAGGAGAGTATCTTGAAAAGGACGATGCAGATGCTCGTCCGCGAAGTTATCCGATCAAGAAGGGCACAATTAGCACGGTTCGCGGCAGGGCCTACCACGCAGTGCGCAACACCGGAGCGGAGCCGCTGGTGGTGTTCGTGATTACAACCAACGAGCCGCAGGGTGCTAAAAACTGATCAACGTGTAACACTACGCCGCTTTCGTGAACAAAGGTAGCTGAAGCTGGGCCTCTAACTGAAGACCTCCCACTCGATTGACGAAACCGGCAAACTCATGAATCCCAACTCTTTTCGCGTTCCGACGGGACTGCCGGCGGTGGTCGGTGTGTTGATTGTCGCTGTGATGACGCTCAGTGCCTGTGCTGGGCAGGACGAATGGACCAGCGACGAAGTGCGCACTGCACAGAACGACCCTGACTGCGGCGTGTGGGAGGAATACCGCGCCATCATCGGCGATGACAGCGAAAAGATCAGGCAGGAAGGCGACAGCACCTGGGTATGGGTTGGCGGAGCGGAGAGCGGCCCGAATGCGGAATGGGCCGACTTCACCGGCGCCCCAATGGAGCCCGGCGAACTGCAGTACGGTCTCGGGTTCGATGCCATCCCTTCGATTGATGATCCGGTGTTCACCCGACCCGACAACCCGGCGCTGCTCAATCTCATCCCCAACAGCCCCTACCGCGAATGTGAGCGACCGCAGACGAATGACGAGATCATGGTCATCGGATACGTGGCCGAAAACGGCGAGGCGCGAGCGTACCCCACGGGTTTGCTCGACCGCCACGAGCTCGTCAATGACGAAGCCGGCGATGAATACTTTACGGTGGGC